>JBAZPO010000030.1:0-7500 GCA_041648175.1 Desulfobaccales bacterium
TGAGCTCGTGCACGCTGCCCCGCACTTCAAAGTCCTGGGTTTCGGGCTCGAGCAGGGTTGCCAGGGCGCGATCCACCAGATCGCCGGCATTACCGATACTGCGCCGTGAGAGGATTATGCCGATTGCGTCGCGCAGCGTCTGGGACTTCTCCTGCAGCTCTTCCGCCGACGCGTCAGGAAATGCCAGGGCGAGCCGCAGCTCCATGTTGGTGAATATCAGAGCGGTCACGTCGTTGAGCGATTCCGGGACCGTGTGAGACGATACATCATCGCGCGCAGGCGCAAGCTCGCCCCTCGCAGCGGCGAGCTTTTCGTTGGCATTTGCATAGAGAATAATCGCGCCGTCCAGCAGCTCCGCGCCCTGGGCGAGCATTTTAGCGAGCGGGCTCTCGCTGCCCAGCAGCGGCGACATCGCGTGCAACGCGCCGGAGATGAGCCTGGATGCCTCCATCGCTCGCTTCTGCGATTCGCCCATCGCGGAGGAGAGTCCCTTGATTTCATCGTCCGCCTTGCGAGCACCGGCCCGCACGCGCTGCAGGGCCGCCCGCGATGATGCGGCAGCCTTGTCCAGTTCGACCCGCGACAGCACGGAGGCGCGGAGCGTCCTGGTGTTGGCGTTCCTGATTCCGCGCTCGCGTTCCAGCTGCTCGCGAGCCCTCCCGAGCTGTACCTCCACTGAATACGCTCGCCCGCGTAACGTGTGCACTTCTTCGTTCATGCGGCTTCGCTCGCCCGAGGCCTTGTCGAGGAGTTCGGCGAGCATCTGGATCTGCCCGCTCATCTGTTGGAAAGTGTCTTCGGAGCCGGCGACAATCGGCTGTGCAGGGGCTTCCGATGTACCGGGAGACGCATCTGGATTCGCGACGGTCTCCGCAGTGGCAGCGGCCCCCGGATTTGCAGATGTTCCTGCATCCGCAGCGGAATCGACCGTCTCCTCGGCTTCCGGCGGTCTTGCAGAACCATCTCCATAGGCGCCGGATAATGCGGCCATGGTAATATCGGGTGCTATTGGAAGGCGCATGACAGATCTCCCATGATGTGTCCCTTTTCGGCATTTTCACCGGTAAGTTGCTAATTATTTATGGTTCGGGGAGTGTTTAAACCGCCCTGGACTGATCGAGCAACAGATGCCTCGAGGTTGCAGGTTCGAGGTCATAGGCGCCTGCCATCGCTTGAATGGAGGCTTCGTCGCGGCCGTTG
This sequence comes from Desulfobaccales bacterium, assembly GCA_041648175.1. Classification (NCBI taxonomy): domain Bacteria; kingdom Pseudomonadati; phylum Thermodesulfobacteriota; class Desulfobaccia; order Desulfobaccales; species Desulfobaccales bacterium. The sequence continues at coordinate 1,201 of JBAZPO010000030.1, forward strand.
CGGAGGATTTGAGAGGCTTCGTAAAGATTATTAAGTATCCTGCCCATTAGCTGCAGGTACTGTGACGGATTCCTTCCGAACGCATCGGAAAGCTTTTTGCCTGATTCGATCTTGTAGTTTCGCTCGTTTGCGGGCTCGAAGAAGAAATCATCGTCCATTTGTTTAGTCCTCACCTGCACCTGCATCATGGTCCCGGTTGTAGGATGATATCCCGTAATATCCATAGACCTGTAGAGATGACTCGTCGGCTTATCTACGGTAATCCATTCCTTGATGACGTTCGGCTGCGTATCGGAGCGGATTCGTCCGTATAACGCGCGCATCTCTTCTTCGGTCTGGGTCAGGACGCGGAGTCCGAGCGCGTCGGTAATATGCGTCAGCTTGTCTTTGCCTTCCATCAACATCTTCAGAAGCAAAGACGATGCGGTCTTTACGCGACCGTCGATGACAGCCCCCTCGGGCGCGATGCCTTTCAAATACGCGAGACAACCATCCTTAAAATGATCAAGTGCGGTTCGGTAGGGCTCGATCATGTCATGGATTGTAATGATCCGCTGATTTTGCCCGCATTCAGCCGCAATCCGCTCGAAATGCGCGCTGTCCGTCGGCCTTGCGCCCGCAGGGATCTCAATAACGCCGATGGTGTTTAGATAGATAGGGGTCTGTCGCGTATAGACGCCGATCAAGTTTCGGATCAGCCGATCATAAGTCCGGTGGCATGCGATTTCGATCGCCCGCTCGTGGTCGCCGCCGCTGATCGCCGCTTCAAAGGGTCCGCTGAATGAAACGCCGTACGCGAAACGTTCCAATATTTCCCTTCGATTCTTTCCATCGTACGACGGATCGATCCGCTCGACGTGCTTGATGAAATCTGCAATCTGCCAGGCAAAAAAACGCTTGGTGTGGGGATCGACAGGATGCCTTACTATAAAAGCCATTACCTTAAATGCGCGCCTCAGCACAGCGTGCGCCACAGCTACGTCTGTCAGCACGGGTAGATGAAGAAGGGCCTTGGCCGCGGCCATTGTATATCTTCTGCCGAAAGACTTTTCACGATCCGCAATAGTCGCATCCTGATCAAGGAGACGCTCGTAAACATCCCATACCTTCAGCACCATGTTAAATATTTTGGCCATCGATTGTTTGATTTCATTGCTATCGACATGTCTATGGCTGCGATCCTGGATGAAGAACATCTGCGCCGTGGAAAAATCGTCGTAGAGGGCGTTTGTTCCTAAGTCGCGTTCCTCAACTGTTAACGCAGCATCTTCCGACATCGCATTATCAAAGAGCTGCTGCCCCTTGTTGGCCAGGTACTCATTTTGTGACTGATCGCGTTCATCGCATGCCGCTTTGATATATGCAGATGCAATAAATGCCCTTGCTGCGGACGATGTCCGATCGAGAACAGCGGGGTGGTTTTCGACATAATTGACTATTTTGCCATATAGTTGATTTTTGAGACAGCACACCAAGTAATTCCGAAACAGTGGCGCATCGTCTTCCTGGATTTCTTCCATGAGGTCCAGGGCCAGGTCGTCATAATTCAGGTACGTGAAGGCGTTCGCCAAGATCCATTGTATCAGGCGAGTATCTTCCTTGCTGACGTTTGCATAGACCAGAATATTACGCAGAGACCGAATTTCGTGACTCAGATCGAGAGCCGAAGGATCGCCGGTCGCGGCGCATTTATGAAGCTTCATTTCGGCAGATTGAACTAACGCCTCAATCGCAGCGTGGCTGGCGTCAAGCGGCGTGAGAGATGCATCGCCGGGAGGAGCTTGGAGAGAGCTGTTCATCTCGAACAAGGCATTAAACCTTGCGTAAATTTTGTGAAGGGTCTCCTTGCGAGATGCTTTTTCGATAAATCGATCGACAAACAACAATGCAACACCATAAGAGGCGATGCCAAGCTCCTCCCTCGCCACCCGCTTCTGGCGTTCGCGAACCAGGGCGTTATCGGAGAGTGTCCCGTCGAAATCGAGAAACACGATTGTGTTTTCGCGCGAGATGCCGGGCGTCTCCGCCGCAGCCTGGTCGATGAGCGCCTGCATCTCCTTGAGATCTCCGGCCGAGTGGCAGACGAACTCCCATGGTTCGTCTTTGGCCTTGCCGCGCGCCGCCCTTATATAGAGTCGGTGCAGATCCAAAGGATCCGTAAGCGCGGCGTGCCACCGCGAAACAGCCTTGTCAGCACCGACGAGACTTCTTTCCGAATCATCGAACACGACGACGAGGAGTTGTTTTAATTTCCCGGCCTTGCAGAAGGCGTCAAGTTCTGTCGCCATCTCGGCTGGTTTGTTGTCCGCTATGATGTCATTGCGCCGGGTGATATCGACCGCAGCGCCGGCGTTGATTTTCTCCAGGATCCGGGAGTTGACGATCTTGCCCCTCTGGTGGGCATTGGGAATATCTCCCGCGGTCCAGAGACAGATTTCAGAGGCGCGTGCGGCCAGCTGCCGGAACGTCTCCGTGTCGCGCACGTCTTCATATAATGTATCGCGCATTTCGATGCGATGGAACGCTTCCATGAAAGCACCAGATGCCTCATGGAGAAACTCCCGATATTTCCCCGGTATGATCGCGCCGAAATTCAGGCCACACTGCCGAAATACTTCCTCCAGCGTCTCCTGAAAGCGCTTCCTCCAATCGAGGCCTTTTTTGGATCCGCCGAACATGAATTCAAGTACCTTTGATGGCAGCGCATCTCTGTGGGCGCCTTCTTCCGGGCGAGAGAAGCCGTTCTGAGACTGTTCCCGAGCCTGCAGCGAATATGGAAAACGAGAGCTTTCGGAGTAGCAGGAGTCATAAAGTTGCGCCGTCTCCTCCGAATGCGCGGACTGATCGCCGTCATCAGTTGACTGCATCTGACACGCGCTCTCGGACATGGAGCCCTCGGCGCATACGTCCGTCAGTTGCGCCGAAGAGATGCATGGAAAGAGATTCGATGATGTTGTGGACATGAATTTTTTCTGCCAGGGCCGGCATACGATTTCCCCTGGAGCGCATCCCGTCTTCGGTGTTTTCTCACGAAAGTTGCTAGGTTATTACGCCGGTCGCTCATATCCGGCAAGCGGCTTCCCGCTGGACAAGAGCCATTGCACCATGTAATTTCAGCCCCCTATGAAAACTATGCCAATAGAAGAGCAGCTCTCGGTAATCAAGCGCGGTGCGGTCGAACTCGTAGACGAGGAGGAGCTGGTCGCAAAGCTCAAGAAGGGCAGGCCCCTGCGCGTGAAGGCGGGCTTTGACCCCACGGCGCCTGACCTGCACCTCGGCCACACGGTCGTGATGCAGAAGCTCAAACAGTTCCAGGACCTCGGCCATACGGTCATATTCCTCATCGGCGACTTCACCGCGCGCATCGGCGATCCGTCCGGCCGCAGCGCCGCGCGTCCGCCGCTCTCGGAAGAGGAGATCGCGCGGAACCTGCGTACATATGTCGATCAGGCCGGCAGGATACTCGACGCGGAAAAGATCGAGCTTCGTTACAACTCCGAGTGGCTCGGCAAGATGAGCTTCGGAGAGGTGATAAATCTCGCGGGTCACTACACGGTCGCGCGCATGATGGAGCGGGACGACTTCAAGAAGCGCTTCACGGCGGGCGATCCGCTCGGCGTGCACGAGTTCCTCTATCCGCTCATGCAGGGCTACGACTCCGTGGCTATCGAAGCGGACGTTGAGCTGGGCGGCACGGATCAGATCTTCAACCTGCTCGTGGGCCGCGATCTGCAGCGCGCGTTCGGCAAAGAGCCGCAGGTCGTGCTCACCATGCCGCTGCTCGTCGGCACGGACGGCGTGCAGAAGATGAGCAAGAGTTACGGCAACTCTGTCGGCATCGCGGAGCCGCCGCGCGAGATGTTCGGCAAGCTCATGTCGATCTCCGACGAGCTTATGTGGACGTACTACGAGCTGCTCTCGGATCTCTCGCTCGCCGAGATCGAAGCTTTTCGAGAAAAAGTAATGGTTGGCGAGTTGCATCCCAAGGTCGCGAAGGAATCGCTCGCCATGGAGATCATCGAGCGGTTCCATTCTGAAGATGACGCAGTAAATGCGCGCGACGAGTTCGAGCGCGTCTTCACGCGCAAGGAATTGCCGGACGACATAACGGAGTATGCGATGACAGCGGACTGCGATGAGCTCCCGCTCGTCGATGTGATGGTGGAGTCAAAGCTCTGCGCGTCCAAATCCGACGCGCGCCGCATGATCCAGCAGAACGCGGTCGAGGTTGACGGCGAGAAGATCGCGGACATCGGCGCAAAACTGCCTGCAAGAGGCGAGCCGCTCATCAAGGTCGGGAAGAGGCGGTTCGTGAAGGTGAAGTTTGTCGGCAAGTAGCTCGGCAGGTAGTACGTCGAACGGGCACTTGGAATGCGCATTTAATATGTGTTATTTTTGTAGCAATTGAATAAATAAGCATATTTATCAGTAAGATATAATAATACCAATGCGCACTTTAAATGCGCATTTTTTGCTGGTCATTTCCCGGCGCTTCCATCAAAGATCGACGGCGAGCTGGAAAAACTTGGGACTGAGGTAATTCGCCTCTCCGCGAGCCTTGGGAGCGGGCTCCATCCAAAGGTCGCGCAGTCAATCAGCGAGCTGATGCTTGCGGTCAACAGCTTCTATACCAACGCCATGGAGGGGAATCCTTCATTGCTCGGTGATATAGAGGCAGCCCTCGCAAACAAGCTTTCGACTGAACGGAATCTCAGGAATTACCAGCTCGAACACCTTGCGCATATCTCGACGCAACGAAAGATGCTGGAACGTCTCGCGCGCGAAAAAGAGCTGGATGTCTGTTCTCCGGATTTTTTCTGTTGGCTTCACAAGGAGTTTTACTCCGAACTGCCGGAGGAGATGCATTACGCGCTCACGCATGAAGGCAGCCGTGTGCTGATAATGCCCGGCGAACTCAGGGATCGTCCGGCGAGCGTGGGGAGACACATTCCCCCAGAGGCGTTGGACGATGTGCGCGGCAATCTCGGGCGCTTTCAGGATGCATATACGCCAACCAAGCTCGAAGAGCCAAAGAAGATGCTGGCGTTTGCCGCATCCCATCACCGCCTCCTTTGGATTCATCCATTCAGGGACGGAAACGGGAGGGTGGCTCGACTCTTCACCATTGCGTATCAGTACCGGCTGAAGATCTGGTCGCACGGTCTGTGGACGGTGACAAGGGCTTTTGCGCGGAATCGTTCCGAATACGACAGGCACCTTGCGTTGGCGGATCAGCCGAGGAGATACGACTTCGACGGCAGGGGGCCGCTGTCGGAGGAGAACCTTGTCGCCTTCTGCAAATATTTTCTACGGGCGTGTGTGGATCAGCTGAAATTTATGGAGTCGATTCTTGAGCTGGGTCATCTGGAGAAACGATTCAAGCAATATCTGGCAATACAGAGGTCACAGAAAGAGATGTCGAGGCAGGCCGTCATGCTTCTTGAGACGCTGCTCTATCGCGGAGAGATCGAGCGCGGCGAGGTGCAATCGATATGCAATGTACAAAGGAGGAGGGCGACCGGCGTCATCAAGGAGCTCCTGGACAAACGGCTCGCGTCGAGCAGCTCCGCGCACGGAAATCTCAGACTCTTATTTTCGGGCGATATGGCGATACACCTGTTTCCAAAACTGGTGTAGAAGCCATCTCATAAATCCCCTCCCCTTTGTAAGGGGAGGGTTAGGGTGGGGTAGATCTACCTCCCCTTCCCCCTCCTTACAAAGGAGGGGAATATGTGAGGCGAACTCCTCATCAAGCTCGGCAAGCGCAGGTTTGTGAGGTGAGGTTTACGGGCAAGTAGAGCGGTTCAGAACCATTTGCTGAAAGAGTTGCCGATGGAGAAGAAGAATGCCTTGTCCTGCGGAAAGTAGGATCCCCTTATTGAAAGTCCACCGGAACCCTTATCCGATGACGAGCGGTGTTGTTCGTCGGCGAATACTCTAAAACCGAGGCCAACGAAGATTCCGTTCGAGTATTTCTTTGAATCTTCGATCGGCGTGTATCGTCCTATGTAGCCTCCTTCCAGTGCATAGGCGGAATAGGAATATTCCTTGTTTTTATTATCAGGATCATTTGCCTGTTCTTTCAATTCCTTCTCAGTACGCCGCCACTCCAGAGAGAGGCTCGCTCCGGGCATCAAGTCGAACCACCCTTTTTTCCAATGAAGGTCCACCTCCACTGTCGGGCCGATGCCTACGCTGACGAGATTGTGGTCGTTTATGCGCATGCCCTTGATGAGGTGTGCCCTGCCGTAAGCTGCGAGACCCCCCGTCCCTCCGATCTCACTCTCTTCCTTGCGTATC
>JBAZPO010000030.1:17500-21735 GCA_041648175.1 Desulfobaccales bacterium
TACGTGAAGCTGCCATCCTTAGAATAGAGAAGGCCATGCGCCGGCACCTCTATGCCGCACTCGGCGGCCATGCTCATGGTTATCGCCTCGTTCTGGGGGAGCTCGGGGAAGTCGCACTGCGGTTTGAGGATGTAGGTGCCGCCGATATCCACGATCTCAAAGCGGCCTTCCTTGATCTTCAGCACGGCGCTGAGTTTGGGCTGAACGCCCTGTATCGACATCTTCTCCGCGCGCGCTGCCGCCTCCATCCGCAATTCCTGCGCTGTAAAGGGGAGGGGATCGAGCCTCGCGAGCTTTCGGGAGAGTTTCTTCAACCCTCGCGCCGAATAGAGATCCCTTTGCCCGATCTCCTCGTAGGTGATGGGGCAGCGCTTCACGTCATCTCCTCCGCGGTGACATCGCCGACCATGTCCGCCCCTACGGTGACGAGCTGGCCCATCAAGTCATGCCGATCGATCTTGTGCCGCTTGAGCAAGGCCTCGAGCATGAATCCTTCCGGAAGGAGACCGTCGAAGAATGGAGGGAATGAATCGAACTCGTAGATTTTCTTTGCAGCCGGCATCGTGAGCGAGACGGGACTGCCCTGATACGCATCGAGATACGCGAAGCGGAATCGTCCCGCTCCCAGTTCCTCGAGGATCCCTGCCTTGATCCCCTTCACGGATATCAACGCCTTCCTCATGACTCCGAACCCCCGATTTTCATGCGTTCACCGAGCGGGCCTGCAAACTCGATCCTGATGTTGAGCACGCGAAGCACCTTGAGCAGGGTGTCGAGCTGAACCGTGGCCTTTCCATGCTCGAGATCAAAGACCGCGGTCTTGCCGATGCCCGCAAGCCTTGCCAACTCGGCCTGGCTGAGCCCGGACTTCTTGCGGGCTGACTTCAAAAAGGTGCTGAATTCTTTTGTCATAAGCCCTGATGAATTACCGCTAGAAGAGTAAATAATTATGATCTACAGTCATTTTACGCCATCAACAGGTTAAATTCAACATATAATACTGCTATGACAGTAAAATTAGCCGTAATCGCGGAATCTCTACAGAAATAGAGCAGTTGAATGCCAGAAATACTGCTATAGCGGTAAAATCAACGGGTCGCGAGGGAACCTGCGGGGGTTTCGTATCAAGACCGCGCCCGAGTGTTATTGCTCGAACATGACCAATAACAAGCAGGTTGTTATTGGTTGCCTTAGCAAAGAGGCATTATAACGAAAGTCGCCGAGGTCGGTGCTGCGTTTCGCTGCACCACTGCCCAATTCCGCTCCGTCTGACGAGATGTGTTCAATTTCGCTAGATCTGACCCAAGAGCGTGAGGAGCCCGAAGACAATGCTGCAAATCGTCAATCCGCTGGCAAGGAGAAGTCCCAGGATGAAGAGCACCGTCTTTGCCACGTAGGGTTTTGCGAAGACGATGCGGCAGTCCGAATAATCGCGGCCCTCCTTCATCCCCGCGATCGCCAGGTCGAAGCACCCCGCGTGGCTGATGAAACATCGATAGAGGAGCATTCGCATCTTTGAGAACCCCCTTACGCTCGAGCGGAAGAGGACCATCCGGAGCGGGACAGCCTGCCCCGTGGCCTCGTCTCGCAGCGTAAAGGAGACCCCCGCAAAGGCCGTGGTAAAGAGCGGGCCCTCGATATGCAGGCCCTTCTCGCCCGGCGTGCGGAATTCGATCTGCTGCTGCCGCGCGACCGGCACCGCCAGCTCCACGCTCTCCTTGAGCATGCGCCGTAACCGCGCGATGAGGTTCCACAGCAGTGCCAGCCCCGCCAGCAATCCTATAACGTAGATGCTCAGGCTGCTGTAATCGCCCATCCCCACCTCCATCGTGATCAACTTACCATATAAAAACCGTCAGGCGGAGCAAGAATTACAGCGCAATCCTTATATTCCTTGGCAAATCAGCCGGTTGCTAACAGCGACGGAGTTTTTGCGTCGCTGGGACAAATAGTGTAAAACCGCGCAACTTTTGACCAGTCTATCCGATATTACAGCAACCGTCCAACACGGGTACAACGGGAAGAGGAGAAATATATGGTTTCAGGCACTGCCAATCTAGGCATAGCCAATGTAATGGAAGCTCCACGCCTGGCCGAGGAACTCACTTCCACGATCGAACTCGCGGAGGCCACCACACCAGAGGAATTCAGCGATGACTGCGAAGCAGTTGGTGGAACGGTGTTCAAAGGGGATGGTTTAGAAAATCCAATCAGGGCCCTGCCCGATCGAGTTCAAGCTGATCCGTCTGCTCTCGAAGTCTTAAAGCAAAAGGTAATCGAAACGGCTCGGCCACGCATAGACATAGATGCGGTGCGATTTGCTAGGTGGGCAAAGAATGAGGAAGGCCTCCGCGCGCATGGATTTAAATCGCTCGATCATTTTGTAAGACTCGTTACCCAGGGGCGCGAGACGGGCGCCATATCCATAACGCCTGCTGAAAGGATGATCACATCGTTGAAGACGATGTTCGCGGAAGAAGATTTTACGCGACTGATCGACGCGGTTACAAGGCCGACCGAAGAAGAGAAGAGCGAGGCGCGGAGGACGATCCTATGCTCGACTCAGATGGTCGGATTTTACGGGATAATGGCGATGGAGGCAATGCTGTGGGGAGCAACTGGCGCCAGCGCCCTCATGCACGGACTTACGGATACAGGCACCTTGATGATCGGCGCGGCAGCGCTGATCAGCGTGCCCGTGGCGTTTGTCCGGGCTGTTCGTAAGGCCATTCGCGACTGGAATACGGCGTTGAGTTATGCGGGCAGACCGGAGCGGCTGAAGAGCTTTCTCATTCCGCGAGAACTCCGCGAGTGGAGCGATAATGTCTGAGCGCGATCGATCGCCTTAAGGTTGGCAGCGCCCGTGCAGCCTGCGCTGAATTAAGGGCCATCGGAGTGATAAGTATAAATTCAGAGGAGGAGCTGTGGGCAGTCTCTTAGCGGGCCTCGGCAGCGGTGTCGCCCCGCAGTTTACCGTCGTCGATTGTCAGTGCCTTGAAGAAGGCTCGGCAATGCCTTGCGACGAGTCTGCGGACGAGCCTTCGATGTCTGAGGTCCCGCAAACTAGCCAGCCTTTGTCACGCCGCGATTTTTTGCGCAGCAGCTACGTCCTGGGCGCGGCTGCGATCGGTACGGCTGTCTTGGGAGGCTGCGCAGCGCGGCGGGAAGGGCTTCAGAAGGAAACCGCGGCGGAAGGCATGAAGAAAGAAGATGCGTCGGTCCAGCAGACTCGGCCCCCTGTGAAAGCCCTCGATGTAATTCTTGCCGTCTCCGCCGCCCTGTTTATCATTACTCCTGCAATCGGCCTGGTGATAGGCAGCGAGATGAATACCCCTGAGGGCCTTGCACGCCGCGCCGTTGCGCGCAGACGAAAAGACGCTCAAGGGGCGAAGCTCCTCTTCGATCGCGCCGCAAACGAACTCGCCAGAAAGTGCTATGCGGTTTATTGGTCCCACTTCGAAGTCGAGGCGCTGAAACATATGCAGGCGTTTATCAACGCCGAGCCTGACATAGAAAAAAAGATCCAGCTGCATATGCAGATGATAAAGATCGTGGGCGGCGCGGGTCAAAGAAGTCACGAGGTCGCACACCTTCTTGAGCTCGGCAAGTCGTATGCGCAGCTTGGAACGAGGGACGTAGAGGCGCTCACTGCCTTTACCGATGCCCTGCGCGTAATCCGCCGTTACGACGCTTATATCGACAATTCTTCCGATCGGATGGACGAATGCCTCTCGGGCGCGTCCCAGGCGATGGACAGGCTTTTTGAGAACGACTGGTCCGCATATTACGAGTCTACCGATTGCGGCTCTGCCGAGTTTGATAGTCTCCTTGGAATGTTCGAGACCGTAATTGATGAATTGCTGAACAGCGGAACCTCCAACAAGTACGACTCCCAGCTTCAGGCACTCATGGCGAGGATCGAAAAGTACGCCTGCTTTCTGGAGGAAAAGGCGTCGAGTGCCGCGGATTATTCCAAGCACGGCCGGGATGCGGCGATCGCGTGGAAAAGGGCCGCCAACCTGGGGATGAGGATCTACAGGCTATGCAAGAAAGAGGATGCAGAGGGGGCGCCTGCGCGCCTCGGCCGTGTGATCGCGGATTTAGAGCGCAATGCATCTATTGTTGAAGAAATGCTTCGGAACGCCTCGCAGGAAGCGGCGCCTGGGTTGGAATACGAATTGGCGCAGATTCTTTACGATATTGCGGAAGTGAGTGAGGAATCGGGCATAGTGGAT
>JBAZPO010000031.1 GCA_041648175.1 Desulfobaccales bacterium
TACCCCTTTGAATTAACGCCACTTTTTTTTGAAATACTAAAATATACTTATTGCCAGGAGAGGTTCTTGCAAAAAGCCGTTTGGTCACTTATGAGATGCTTCGGTTGCTTCTTTCCCTCAGAATGACAGGCAGGGAGATATTTGCAAGAGGCTCTTTTGGCAATGAGTATAAAGAAAAGTTTTGGAAAAAATGCATGCGGAAAATAAAGACGCGGAATTGTACAAACCCCAAAGAGCTTCACCAAGGAGTTAACAAGCTATATTCCCGTGGTTAATGGTTTAAAGCAGAGGACCTGGCTGCCTTTTCCTGGGCCAGGGCCGCAGCTAAAAGATCATCGCCCCGGCTGGCCGCGGCTAACAGGCCGCCGAAGAAAAGACCCAGAAAGGTCCCGACAAACACGCCCAACAAGACTCCGAGCCAGAACATAGTTCACCTCTTTGAACCATTCCAATCCGGTCCCGTTATGAACTATGTTATTTCCAATATTCGTGCCATAAAAATAATATCAATTAAATCACTTCGTTACACTTTGTAACGAAGCGGCCATTGTTTAGCTTTCGAAACAAATATGGAGTCTGCGTTAGGATTACTTTACAAGATCGATTCCCTGGTACTCTGCTATTATACGCAACGACTTAATTAGTTCTCATCCGAAAAAGTTTAAAGATGCAAACGGCTTCAAAGTCCCCCTTTGAAAAAGGGGGATTTAGGGGGATTTTCGGGTAGTTATAAATCCCCCCTAACCCCCTTTGGTAAGGGGTGGATTTTAAAGGCGTTTCCGGATGAGAATAATTAATTGAACATATGCGTTCTCCGCGCCTCTGCGGTGAAAAATAATTAACCGCAGAGACGCGAAGGGCGCAGAGAAAAATTTGTCAAATTATTTATGACGCTTAGGTATATTAATTCTTAACTGCGGTAGTCGGCATTGATGCGAATGTAGTCCTCGGTATAGTCGCAGGTATCGTAGTAATCAGCACAGTCGCCATTGTTAAGCTGGATATTCAGCATAAACGTGCCCGACTTGATGACTTGCTGGGCGGCGGCTTCAGCCTCCGGTCCCAGTCCCTGGCCGTTTTGCATTACGGGATGAGCTCCGAAGGCAATCTCCACCCGTTCCGGATTGAAACGGGCCCCGGAACGCCCCAGCGCGGCCATAATCCGGCCCCAGTTGACGTCCTCCCCGGCTATGGCGGTTTTGACCAGGGGGGAGAGCGCCACGGTCATGGCGGCCTTTTTGGCGTCAGCCAGTGAGGCCGCGCCTTTAACGACAACTTTATAGACGTGGCGGGCGCCTTCGCCGTCAGCCACCACCTGCCAGGCCAACTCGCCCATCACCTGGTTCAAGGCCTCGCCCAGAGTGGTCATGGCCGGGCCGGCCGCGTCGATTCGTGCGTTTCCCGCCAACCCGCTGGCCAGCAAAAGAATGGTGTCATTGGTGGACGTGTCCCCATCTACGGTGATCCGGTTGAAACTGACCGGCAGTGCCTGTCGCAGGAGCGTTTTCAAAACCTTGGGCGCGGCCGCAACGTCGCTGAAGATAAAGACTAAAAGCGTCGCCATATCCGGGTGAATCATGCCCGAGCCTTTGGCGATACCGGCCAGAGTGAATTTCTTACCGTCAATTGTGCCCTGGACCAGCGAGGCCTTGGGACGGGTGTCGGTGGTCATGATAGCCCGGGCCGCCTCTCCCAACCCGTCGGGGCTCAAGGCCGCCACTAATTGGGGCAGGGCCTGGGTGATACGGTCCCCGGGCAAAGGGGTGCCGATGACCCCGGTGGAGGCCGGCAGCACCAGGCGTTCCGGGATATTGAGCAGTTCCGCGGTCCGCCGGCAGGTCTCCCGGGCGGTCGCGAGGCCTTGGGGGCCGTTACAGGCATTGGCGTTGCCGGCATTCACCAAAATAGCCTGGGCGAAACCCTTCCGCAGGCGTTCCTGGGAAATCAGCACCGGCGCAGCCTTTACCCGGTTGCGGGTAAACACCCCCGCGGCGGCAACGGGAGTATCCGCCACCATCAAGGCCAGATCCTGCACCCCAGGTTTTTTGATGCCCGCGGCGGTGGCGGCAAAACGAAAGCCCGGAACTATCATCTTCTCGCGTCTTCCTTTATTTTTCGGGTTGCAGGGATGGCCCCTTATCTGACCACAGGGGTAGACCCGCGCTCTTGGTGGGGTTTAACGGGAATCTCAGGAATACAGGGAACGGTTTTCCTATTGAGGCTTCCAAGTACCCTCGAAAAAACCCTGTGACTTCTCCACTGAACTTATTTTTTAGTAGTTGCGGGCAATTTTTGCAATAATTTTTCCGCTTGGTCGGCCCCCGGAAAATCCTTGGAGATCCCCAACGCTTTTTCAAGATATTGCCTGGCCTCCGGTTTTTTTCCCTGTTGGTCCAGCACCACGGCAAAATGATACAGGACATCCGGATTTTCGGGCAACAGAGCCGCGGCTTTGTCCAGGGCGTTCAAAGCCTTCTGGGGTTCGGCCTGCTTATGACTGATCCAGCCCAGGGTATCGAGCACGTGACCATTCTCCGGGGCCAGAGCCGCGGCTTTTTCTGCCAGTTGCCGAGCTTCGGGAAGATTGCCGCTTTCGGAGAGAAGCTCAGCCAGATTATTCAGCGCGGCGATATCTTCGGGGTGTTGAGCCAGGATATCTCGATATATCGTGGTGGCGGCGCTCACATTGCCCGTTTTCTTATAGAGCATGGCCAGGTTAAATTTTTGGGCCATATTTTCGGGATCGAGAGCCACAACCTGCTGGTTCGTTTCTATGGCCCGCTTGAGGTCACCCTGGCGCTGATAAGCCAGGGTGAGGCCCTGCAAAAGTCGGGGATTATGGGGAGCAATTGAGAGCCCTTTGTTCAGTTGGGCAATGGCCTGGTCGTATTTTTTTATGAACCCGTAAAACAGGCCCAAGCGATAATAGGAGAGGGGGTCCTGCGGATATTTCTGCACCCCCTGAAGGAAAATCTTTTCCGCCTGGTCATATTGGCCGGCAACCTGATAAGTAGAACCTAGCAGATCGTAATCCGTGGGCCCGGCGGTGGGAGCACGAAGCAATTCCTGGTAGATGGCAATAGCTTCAGGGAATTTCTTCTGTTCCACAAGAAAAGCGGCCAGGCCCTTTTTGAGGTCAGGATTTTTGGGGGCCAGTTGGATGGCCTGGCGCATCTGCGCCAGAGCGGCGTCGGGCTCTTTGAGGGAGGCCAGGGTTTTCCCTAATTCCCAATAAGGCAGGGGTTGTTTGGGTTGCAGCTGGATCGCCTTTTGTAGGGTTTGGCGGGAATCCTGGTTCAAGCCGGCTTCCCGGTAAGCAATCCCCAGGGCCAGATAAGCCCTGGCGGGGTCAGGCTGAGCCAATTTAAGCGCCTGATCAAATTCTTTCTGAGCCTGGTCGGGATGCTTTTGACCCTTATAAGCCGCTGCCAATAAGACATGGAGCAAAAAGCCCGAGTCCCCAGGGGGGATGCGATTCGCCAACAAGTTAACGGTCTTATCGTATTTGCCGGTAAGGTTATATAAGCGTGCCAGGTTTACTTTGACTCCCGCGTAGTCTGCCGGGGTGCCTGCCAGGCCCTTCTCGAAATGGGCGATGGCCTCGGGTAACCTGCCTTCCTTTTCCAAAAGCAGCCCCAATCTCTGGTTGGCCCTGGCATAGTCTGGGTTGGCCTGAAGGGCTTTAAGAAATTGGGCCTGGGCTTCACCAGACTTGCCCTGGGCCAGATAGATATCCCCTATCTTGGTCAAAGCCGTGCTTTGCTGAGGATTTAATCGGACCGCTTCCTGCAAAGCCTCCAACCCGGCGTGCGTCTGCCCCTGCAGGGCCAGGATGGCTCCCAGGAGTTCCTGGGCCGGGGCAGATTTGGGGTTTTGTTTGAGAACCTCTTTCACATTAGCCATGGCCTGTTTTAAGTTGCCGGTGTTAATCAACTTGATGGCCTGGTCAAGCTGAGGGTCAGGGGGAATGTCAAGGTTTTGGTACGAGGACGGCAGGGCTGGGCCAGGCCTCGACTCGAGGCCGCCCGGAGCTGAGGGGGAGAAATCCTTGAAATCGAGGGAGAACCCTAAACACACTTTAGGTAGGAGCACCAGGAGAATAAGGGTCAAAACAAGCATGCTGTTGGAGACTACTTTAAGGCGCATAAGGGTGAACCCTCCTCGGTCAATGACAGGATGCCGTGGTACATGGGTTTTTTAATTTTATCAGTAATGCAATTCTCATACCTTAAGGCTAAAAGTTTTCTCTCTGCAGCCCGGAAACTGGTCATAAAAAAAACAGGGAGGTGCAGACTCTCACCCCCCTGTTTAGTCATCCACAGGCCTGGGTTAGGTCCGTTTCATTCTCCTCCGCAAAGGAATCAGGCCCAACAGGCCGGTGGCCATCAGGTACACAGTCGGGGGCACCGGAATGCAGGTCCAGTGGTCAAACTCAGTGGCGACGATGGCGCCGTCCACCAGGGCATTGATCACAAAGTCAAAGTCTCTCTCAAAAGCCCGGCAGCAACCTACCAAGGTGACATCGAATTCGAATAGACGTTCAATGTCCCGGGTAAAATCACCCGTATAAGATGCAGGGGTAGTCGAGAAGAACGGGGTTATCCCAGCAGGCAGACCGGCGATTTCCAGTGCAACCGTATGGTATTCCGACAAGCTCGTCGTGATGGCAGCTAAGACAGCCGCTACGAGATCCGCTTGAGCGGGATGATCGAGATACTGGCCACCGGTGGCGTTGACCATAACGGTTTCCTGTCCGGTGGAGTTTTTGGCGCCCACGTCAACGGCGATCAACTTGGTGAGCGGCGGGCCCACTAAGGCCGCGGTGGCTTGAGCCAGAGTCACGCCGGTGGGGCCACTGGGGTCATGGCCGGGGGCATCGCCGAACTGGACCATTATCTGAGCCGAGCCGGCCCGCCAGCCGGAAGCGGCCGTGGTCGCTTGCTGGATCCCGTACAGATTGGCTTCCGGAAAATCCCCGCCGCCGCTGGCGACCCAGGCATTAAGGCCGGCCTGGACGGCAGCCTGGTTGGCGGTCATGGCCTGGTCAAGCCGGTAGACAAAAGCATCGCCAACATCCCTGTATTCCCCGACGGCCCATTGCACGTTACCGAGGCCGGCGGTAGCGGCCAAAATGGCCGCGGCATTGGCTTGCACAGTACCGATGGTGCCGCCCATGCTGCCGGTGGTATCCGACAGGAAGAAGATATCCGTTTGGGTTGTGGTGGGGGTCCCGGCACTAACGGTCACCGTCTTGTGGATTGTCGCTGTAGTCAGTGAGGTCGGTGAGGCAAAGACGGTCCACGTGCCCGGGGAGATGTCATCCGCCAGCGCGCCAAGCGGTACCATGAGCATGGCGCAGACCGCTAAAAATCCAAAAAGTTTCCAATGTCTCTTCATATAATCCTCCATCTTGCTTGGTTATCCTCGGTTTCTTCCTCCTTGAAGGTTAATGGAACGCTGGTTGCGTTCGCATCGCCGATACCCGGAAAAACCCCTAGCGTTATAAGAATTGACTCGCGGCTTGGGCACACCTCCTTAGTCCTGGAAATAAACTTCACGGAAATGGGGAAGCTTATGTCTTTTCTCCCCCACGAACTTTCCGCAGTAACTCGGCCAATGGATTCAGGCAACCCGGCTCTCTTGCCTAGACCCGTAGCTTTCCGTCCGACTACGCAATGGGGTTGGCCTGATTTGGAGATTGTTCATCTCGGCAGCAGAGTTTATATGTATACGTGGATGTATATTAATCACCTTTAAATATTTTGTCAATACATGTAAAAATGTTTACAGATATTTTTAATATAATAAACATGTTGTAAATATTACTCAAATAATTACCAAAAAGGAAATTAAGGGAAGAAATGCGATGCCACAAATGAAGCAGCCTTTGGGCCATGCCCCAGGCAGGCAAAGGGGCGAGTCCTAAAATTTGGGTCCCCCCCAACTATTATTCAGGCGCGGGGTTTGAGGACTGGTAAGGACAGAAGCCGGGGGATGAAAGCTGACCACTGCTGAAAAAAGCAGGGCGACCCAGTGGGTCGCCCTTGCTTAGGCGGGTTAGGAGGGGGGCTTGGGGGATATGGGCAGGGATATTTTGTTAGCGTCCCTGGCCCTCCCCCAAAACTCATTTACCGCAGCATTTCTTAAATTTCTTGCCGCTGCCGCAAGGGCAGGGGTCGTTGCGGCCGACTTTTTTGTTAGGCCGCTGCTTGGGTTGGACGGCGCTATCGCCATGGCTGAAGGCCATGGGCGTGGCCTTGGGCCTGGCCTCCGGCGGGGGTTCGTGGTGGGGCTGCACCTGAAGGTGGAACAGGGTGCCCACCGAGTCCGCCTGGATGCGGTGGATCAGGTCCATGAACATGTCATAGCCTTCCCGCTGGTATTCCCGCAAGGGGTCCTTCTGACCGTAGCCCCTCAGACCGATACCGTCCCGCAGATGGTCCATGGACAGCAGATGCTCTTTCCAGTGGTTGTCCACGATTTGGAGCATGATCATCTGCTGCAACTGCTGGAAGACCTCGGGGCCGATCTCCTCGTTTTTGGCGGCAAAACGGCCTTTGACCAGGTCGTAGAGCACGTCACTGAGGTCGCCATCCAAATTTTCCAGGGAGACCCGAAAGCCGAACTGTTTATGGAAGGCGTCCCCAAAGGCTTTGTGGTCCCACTCCTCCGGCAGCTTATTGGCGGTGTATTCTTGGACGATCTCGTCCACCAGTTCGGCAGCCATATCCATGAGGTCTTCTTCCAGGGTTTTGCCGCCCAGGATCTGGCGGCGCTGAGCGTAGATCACCTCGCGCTGCTTGTTCATTACATCGTCGTATTCGATGAGTTGTTTGCGGATGTCGAAGTTGTGCCCTTCCACCCGCTTTTGGGCCTTTTCGATGGCGTTGGACACCAGGCGGTGCTCGATAGGCTCGCCGTCATCCATTCCTAAGCGGCCCATGAGGCCCTTGATACGGTCAGACCCGAAGATGCGCAGGAGGTCGTCTTCTAAAGAGAGATAGAACCGGGAGGTGCCGGGGTCTCCCTGGCGGCCGGAGCGCCCCCTCAACTGGTTGTCGATGCGGCGGGACTCGTGGCGCTCGGTGCCCAGGATGTGCAGGCCGCCCCGTTCCACCACCCCTTCGCCTAAGACGATGTCGGTGCCCCGGCCGGCCATGTTGGTGGCGATGGTCAACATACCCATCTGCCCGGCATGGGCGACGATCTGCGCCTCTTTTTCATGCTGTTTGGCATTGAGGACTTCGTGTTTGATACCTTCCCGCTTGAGGAGCTTGCTCAGGTGTTCCGATTTTTCGATGGAGGTGGTGCCCACCAGCACCGGCTGCCCCCGCTGGTAACAATCTCGAATATCCTCCACCACCGCGCTGTACTTTTCCGCTTCGCTCCGATAAATGGAGTCAGGGTGGTCTATCCGGATCATCCTTTTGTGGGTGGGGATAACCATGACTTCCAGGTTGTAGATCTTTTTGAATTCTTCGGCTTCAGTGTCGGCGGTGCCGGTCATGCCCGCCAGTTTTTCATACATGCGAAAGTAGTTTTGGAAGGTGACGGTGGCCAGGGTCTGGTTTTCGTTCTCGATCTTTACCCCTTCCTTGGCCTCCAAGGCCTGATGCAGGCCGTCGGAGTAGCGCCGGCCGGGCATAAGACGGCCGGTGAACTCGTCTACGATGAGCACCTGACCATCCTTCACGATGTAGTCCACGTCCCGTTTGAACAGGTTGTGGGCCTTCAACGCGGCTTGGAGGTGGTGCAGGACCTCGATGTTCCGGGGATCATAGAGATTAGGCAGGTTGACCAACTTTTCGGCATGAGCCACGCCGCCTTCGGTGATGAGGACGGACCGGGCCTTTTCGTCCACGGTAAAATCTTGTTCGATTTTCAGCTGCCGGACCACCTGGTTAAGGGTGTAGTAAAGCTGGGTGGACTCCTCCGCGGGGCCGGAGATGATCAGGGGCGTCCGGGCCTCGTCAATGAGGATGGAATCGACTTCGTCCACGATGCCATAGTGGAAATCCCGCTGGACGTACTCCTCCAGGGAGAATTTCATGTTGTCCCGAAGATAGTCGAACCCGAACTCGTTGTTGGTGCCGTAGGTGATGTCCGCGGCATAGGCCTGGCGGCGCTCGTTGTCGTCCAGGCCGTGGACGATGGTGTCCACCGTGAGCCCCAGGAAGCGGTAAATGCCGCCCATCCATTGAGTATCCCGGCGGGCCAGATAGTCGTTCACGGTGACGATATGCACGCCTTTGCCGCTCAGGGCGTTGAGGTAGGCAGGCATGGTGGCCACCAGGGTTTTGCCTTCACCGGTTTTCATTTCGGCGATCTTGCCCTGGTGGAGCACAATGCCGCCGATGAGTTGGACGTCGAAAGGGCGCATCCCCAGGGCCCGGACAGAGGCTTCCCGAGCCGCGGCAAAGGCTTCAGGCAGCAGGTCTTCAATAGTTTCGCCCCGATCCAAACGCTCCTTGAACTCAGGGGTTTTAGCCTGCAGCGCCGCGTCGGACAGATCCCGGTATCCCGGCTCCAGGGTTGTGATCCGGTCCACCAAGGGAGCTATCCGCTTCAGTTCCCGGTCGTTTTTACTGCCAAAGATTCTTTTCAAAAAGAGATCGATCATAGGTGTATCTGCCAATAAAAAACCCCGATAAAGCCAGGCTCCACCGGAGGAATGAGGGCGTGGTTTAAGGTGCCAGAGGGCTGGCCGCGGTGTCTATTTTACTGCCGGCCACGAAAACTTTCCTTTTAAAAAATAACGCACCGCCCCCAGGCTGTCAAGCTAGTCCCCATTCCCTGAGGCCGCCAGATCCAGGTGCATAGGGACTTCGTCGCAGTCGGGAAACTTGACGCAGTTGACGCAATCGGCCCAGACAATGGGCAGCAGTTCTTCCCGGGAGACGACCTTAAAGCCGAATCGCTGGAAAAACTCCGGCACCAGGGTCAGGAGGAAGATTTCGCTCAAGCCGATGGCGCGGGCCTCGTGCAGGCAGGTCTCTACCAGGCGGGAGGCGATTTTCTGCCCCCGGTGGGTCGGGGCCACGGCGACGGACCGGATTTCACCCAGAGCGGCCCAACAGATGTGCAGGGAAGCGATGCCGATAATCGGGCCGTGGCCCTGCCGGTAGACGTAGTAATCCCGTAACTGGCTGTAGAGATCGGCCAGGGTCCGGGGCAGGATGCCACCATCCCGGGAGAATTCCGCCAGGAAGCGGCGGATTTCCGGAACTTCATTAATCTTGGCTTTGCGTATCATTATAGGGATCAAGGGTTACGAAAAGATGATTAGTACGTTATAATTTAAGATTATATCATTAGCTTAAAGGGAAAACCATATGTCCGTCATTGCCAAAGATAACTATGTCTGTTTGGAGTACCGTCTATGGTTGGATTCCGGGGAACAGCTCCGGGGCACCCCGGAGGCCCCGGGGCAGCTCACCTTTGTGGCCGGGTACAACGAGCTCATGCCGGCGCTGGAACGCCGTCTCATAGGGCTCCGGGAGCAGGATGCGGTGGAGTTTGTGGTACCCGCGGCCGAGGCCTTCGGGGACTACGACCCCGATTTTGTCCAGGAGTGGAGCCACAAGGTCTTTCCCCCGGGAATGGAGTTGGTCCCGGGCCAGAAGGTGATCCCCGCCAACCTGCCATTCCCGCCGGAATATCCCCTGACCGTCAAGGAAGTCAGGGAGGATTGCGTAATTCTGGATATGAATCACCCCTTTTCCGGCCGAGACCTACGCTATCAGGTGAAGGTGGTGGAGGTGCGCTCAGCCACCCCGGAAGAACTGGAACCCTTGAAACAATGCAAGTCCTGCGCGGATGATCTGAGCTGCGAACACTAAAGGAAATCACGTCAAGGCGCAAAGTCCCAAAGAAAAAAGGGGAGGGGGCTTAAGCCCGCCTCCCCTGCAATTTTTTTGCACCCGCGGTGTTTAGGTCTCGGTAACCGTAATGGCGCCCGAGGGGCAGACCTCGATGCAGCTTTCGCAACCCAAACATTCGTCCTCATTTACCGGAACGGCCTTTTCGTTCTGCATCTCAAAGACGGCCACAGGACACACGTTAACGCACTCTTCATCGCCGGTGCATTTGTCTTCGTCAACTTCAACCCGCCAAGCCATTTAACCTACCTCCTTAGAATTTCGCACCATCCATTCAGAATATACCAAAATTTTGCAAATCTGAAAACCGGGGAACATTTTTAGGAAAAATTCAGGGCCGGTGTAAGTATTTGCTGGAAGCTGATAGCTATTAGAGACGCACCCGTTCCGGCGACTGGCATTTCAGGCCAGGGGCGGAGGTTTTCGGCTCAGAATCGCCGTGGTATTCCCGGGCTCGGCGCACCAAGGCCACGGCCCACTGGGGGCAACCCAGGGCGTGAAGGTGAGTATAGGTGGCCAGGACGTTTTGAAAGAGGAGGCCTTCCCGCTGCCCACCGATGCCAGAACCCCGGTTGACCTTAAAGGCCATGGGGAATTCGGGAACCGGGTCAGGCACCATCTGAGAGTAATGGAATTCATGGCCCTTGAGCACGGTGCCCCGGGGAAAGTAGGGGTTGTCTCGGGTCACCTCCAGGATGGTATAACCATGGCCCTGAGGTTTTTTCCCCATGATAAAATCAAAGGGGAAGATCCCTGCCATGGGAAATTTTTCGCTGCCGACCTGGATATGCTCCCCCAGATACATGAGGCCGCCGCATTCGGCATAGATGGGCAAGGCGGCTTGGGCCGCGGCTTTGACGGAATTACGAAAGCTTAAGTTCTCGGTCAGGGCACGGGCGTGGGTTTCGGGGAAGCCACCGCCGATATACAGGGCGTCCAGATGGGGCGGCAGCACCGGATCGTCCAGGGCGCTAATTTCTATGACGGTAGCGCCGGCGTCCCGCAAGGCCTCAAGGTTTTCGGGGTAATAAAATTGGAAAGCGGAATCCCGGATGACGCCGATAATCGGAGGATGGCAGTCGGCGCCAAAAGTCCGCGTCGTGGCGGGGGCTTCCGGCAAAGGCGGGGCTTGGGCCGCCACCTGCCAAAGGCCCTCCAAATCCAAATAGCGCTGGGCCAGGTCCCGGGCGGTGGTTATGGCCCGAATGGCCGTGGCGTGTTCTTGGGGCGGGACCAACCCCATGTGGCGCTCGGGAAAGACCGCGCACTTCAGTCGGGGGATGGCCCCCAGCACCGGAATGCCGCAGTAGGTTTCGATGGCCTGGCGGATAATGGCTTCGTGGCGAGGGCGGGCGATCTGGTTGAGGATGACGCCCCGGATGGGGACTTGGGGGTCGAAGTGCTGACACCCCAACACCAGGGCGGCAGTGGTGCGGGTCCTCATGGTGCAGTCCACTACCACCACCACAGGAGTGGCCAGGAATTTGGCCAGTTCCGCGGTGCTATACGTGCCTTGGGCATCGAGGCCGTCGTAGAGGCCCCGGTTGCCTTCGATCAGGAGGGCGTCGGCCTGGGCGGCATGGCGGGCCACAGAAGCCAGAATCTGGTCCCCCTCCATGAGGAAGGGGTCCAGATTATGGCTGGGGCATCCCGCCGCCAGGCAGTGCCAGGCCGGGTCGATATAGTCGGGGCCTTTTTTAAAAGGCACCAACCGACGTCCCTGGTCGCGCCAAGCGGCCAGAAGCCCCAACGTCAAAGTGGTCTTGCCGGCCCCACCCCTGAGAGCTGCCAGCAGCAGCCGGGGACAGGGCTGTTGCATCAGTGCTTGGCTGCTCCTTCTTCGTGGGGAATTTCGATGAAACTCCCGCCGAAGTAGGTGTAGACGCAGCGGCCGCCGTCAATGAGATCCTTGATCGCGAACTTGATATCGTTCTTGGGCTGATCAGGATGCTCTTTGAGCACGGCTTTCTGGATGTCCATGGCTTTTAACTGCTTTTTGCCCTGGGCTTTTTCAACCATCTTGAAGATGTATTCGTTCAAATCTTCTTTGGATAGTGCCATTTATCTCACCTGCTTAGAATTTGAAATGCATCGACGTCCGGTAGGTGTCATACGCCCAACGGTAGTCATCAATGTGCTGGAAGGTGAAGGGAATTTCACATACTTCAAAGAACTTTTCCCACCCGATCCGCGTAACCCACTCGCCCACGCGCTCGAACTTGTTGGCGCCTTCGGCGTACTTGATGAGGATCTTGCGAATGGCCTGGACCACTTCCGGCCAGCGGGGCGGATTGTTGGGCAGGTACGGCACCGCCAGCTTGGAGAACATGGGCGGGCTCTTGGCGTTGGATACTTTGCCACCGACCAGCAGGGCTACGCCACCTTTCTCGGCATCGAACACCGGCAAGGCCGGGCACATGGTGTAGCAGTTGCCGCAGTACATGCAACGCTCATCGTTGATCACGACGCTCTTGATGCTCTTGTCCGGATGAGGCCGGATGGCGCCGGTGGGGCAGGCGCCGATAGTGGTTGGAATTTCGCACAGGTGGCGCAGCCTCTCGTGGTTAACTTTGGGAGGCGTGCGATGGATGCCCAGGATGGCGATGTCGGAGCAGTGCACCGCGCCGCACATGTTGAGGCAGCAAGCCAGGGCGATGCGCACCTGGGCCGGCAGTTTGTGGCTGCCGAAGTACTCGAACAGGTCATCCATGACGGCCTTAACGACACCGGAGGCGTCGATAGCCGGGGTGTGGCAGTGGACCCAGCCCTGGGTGTGAACGATGCTGGTCACCGAGTGGCCGGTGCCGCCCACGGGGATACCCATCTTGGAGCAGGCATCCTTCAGGCCGGCGATCTTGCCCTGGTCGGTGAGCAGGAACTCGATGTTGTTCCGGGAAGTGAAGCGCAGGTAGCCGTCGCAGAACTTGTCGGCCAAGTCGCACACATCCTTGATGAAGTCGGTGGTCACCAAGCGGCCGGAACCGCCCCGGACGGAGAAGATTTTAGCGCCGGAATCGGACACATGCATCAGCACGCCGGGTTCCAGGATTTCATGGTATTTCCACTTGCCGTAGTTGTCTTTGATGACGGGCGGCAAGAATTTGTCAAATTTTGGGGGGCCAATATCAGTTATACGGTCAGCCATTTTCCTCATTCCTCCTTATGATTCGGCACTAGGCCAGACAAGTATGCTTTAATGAGAAAGTTGCCTCATTATTTGATGTATTTACGACCCGCGGCCTCGGCCTCGAAGTCTTCGGCGTGCCAGAAGAAGAAGGGGTTAGCCCGGGGGGTTCTGACGGTCTGAGAAGGCGCCGGCAGGTCTACGCCCAGGAAGAAATTCCGCATGCCCAGGCGCAGCATCAATTCACCCACGCGCTCCCGGTTTTTGCCGTTTTCCGACCACCATTCGTGGATTCTGCCGATCAGATCAATAAACGGTTCATAGGGCGCTTCCATTGCCATGAAGGGCACGATAACCCAACTCATCTGGGCGCCTTCCAGGATGGGAGCATGGGAACCCAGGAGCAGGGTGGCGCCGCCTTCGGTGCCGGGCCGCAGGGCCTGGGGCATCATGTTGATGCAGTGCATGCAATGGTTGCAGTTCTTGTTGTCGATGCTCAGCTTGCCGCCCTCATAGCTCATACAGATGGTGGGGCACAGGTCGGTGACATCGGCCTTGATGTCCAGCTTGGTATAAACGGTGCCGCCGCCCGCAGGCTTGATTTCGCCGGCGGCATAGGCTTTCACCGCGGCCTGGTCGATGCGGATGTCGTCCTTCCAGACGCCGATGACGCTCATGTCGGCCCGGGCCACCGCGGCCACGCAGTCGTTGGGGCAACCGGAGCATTTGACTTTGAATTTATAAGGGAAGGACGGGCGGTGCATCTCGAACTGGAAGTCTTGGGTGACCTGGTAGCAAAGGTCCATGGTGTCATAGCAGGACCATTCGCAACGGGCCTTGCCCACGCAGCAGGACGGGGTCCGCATGGCGGAACCGGAGCCGCCCAGATCCCAACCTTTGGCCGTCAGTTCGGCGAAGGTGGGTTCCAGTTCGTCGGTGGTGGTGCCCAGGAAGATCATGTCGCCGGTGGAGCCGTGCACGTTCAGGATGCTGCTGCCATGCCGGTCCCAGATATCACACAGGTCCCGCAGGGCCGCAGTGGTATAAAACCAGCCGGAGGGCTGGTTGACGCGTACCGTATGGAAATGCTCGACGCCGGGGAATTCGTCAGGGATATCGATGTAACGGCCGATGATGCCGGAGCCGTAACCCAGGACGCCGACGATGCCGCCATGCTTCCAGTGGGTAATCTTGTCTTTGTACGAACGCTCCAACACTCCCAGCAAATCCGCCGCTGATTTTTTCCTACCGGCGACCCGCTTCAAATCCTTTACGAAGCTGGGCCACGGACCGGACTCCAGTTGATCCAACAATGGAGTTTTATGCATGAACACTTTCCTCCCTTAATTAAATGGTCCCCTATGGGCTTATCCTTTTTTTCACAAAATCACTCCTATCTCATAATATCGCAAGGCATTTGTCAACTAAAAAATCCATACCCTAAATTTCGTTAAGAATTTTCAGCGGGCCGATATCTCGTAAAGCCTCGGCGCAGCGCGCCGCTGGACCCAGCACCAGGGTCACCAACTGGTCGGGTTGGAGATGGTCTCGGGCCGCGGCGGCCGCGGATTCTATGTTGACATTGCGTATTTGTTCACAATAGTTCTTTAAATAATCCGTCCCCAGGTCGTAGAGATCCATGGAGAGCATCTGGCGGCCGATACCCCGGGAGGTTTCCAGGCCCAGGGGAAAATGACCCACGTAGTAGCTTTGCGCTTCCGCCAGTTCCTGAGCCATGACGCCGTTTTGGTGAACTTCGGTGATCACCGACCGGATCTCACTCACCACCTGCGCGGTGTTTTCCGCGGGCGTAAAGGTGGAGACGATGAAGGGGCCCGGAGCCCGGCGGAAGGAATAACTGCTGCGGATGCCGTAGGTGAAGCCCAGATCCGAACGGATGCGGGCCATGAGCCGGGAAGAAAAACCGCCTTCACCCAAGATGTAGTTCACCAGCTTCAGGGGAAAGTAATCGGCGTGGGCGCGGGGCAGGCCCAGGTGGCCTACCCGAATTTCACTCTGGGTCAGGTCGGGCCGGTCCAGGAGATAAACTCCCGGGGCACAGAGCTTCGCAGGAGCCGCCGTATAGAGCGGGCTGGCCGGACCGCCTCCCTGCCAGGGACCCCAGATCCGGGCGGCCTCCTCCTTGACCCGCTCAAAGGCCGCCATCCCCACCACCACCAGGGTGGAAGTGGCTGGGGTGAACTCCCGGCGGTAAAAGTCTTTGAGATCGGCCAGGCCGAGATTATCCAGGCTACGGAGGTCCCCCGACACCGCATGGCCGTAAGGCGAATCTCCGAAAAACAGGCGCAGATAGCGGAGATTGGCTATTTCCCGGGGATCATCCTGCTGGTGCACCAACTCAGACCGGCGCCGCTCCAGCAACAGGGGAAACTCGTCTTCGGGGAATCCGGGGGTCTGAACCACTTCGGCCAGGGTGGCCATCAGGTCGGAAAAATCCTCGGCCAGTCCTTCCACGTTCACCAACGTCGCGTCCCAACCGCTTTTGGCGTCCAGGCTCGCGCCCCGGTTTTCGATGTCTTCGGCCAATTGCAACTGGGAGCGCCGGGCGGTGCCCAGGGTGAGCAACTCGGCGGCCCAATCGGCCACGCCGGGTTTGTCCACCGGATCGGTTTCAGCGCCCCGCTTGGCCATGAACGTCAGGGAAAGCCAGGGGACCCGGTCGTACTCCACGCCTAACAGCTTCATACCCCCGGGGAGGGTAGTTTGGTGGATTTCCGGAATAGAATCTGTCATGGTAACTTCCTCATTTACTGGGTTTCTTTTAAGAACATCCCGATTCTTTCGGCGTGGTATTTCCAGATCGGCTTCGGAGGAATGTGAGGCCCCTCCAACACTTCCACGGCGGTAAGACTGGGGAGCAGTTCTTTGGCCCGGCGAAGCGCCGGTTCCACCGGAATGAAAATATCCGATTTAGCGAGGAACAACAGGGTCGGGGCCTTAAATCCGGCCAAAGTTTCTTTGTCGAATGGACCCGGAGGAGGCACATTTAATTTGACGTGGCGCAGGGTTGCGTCGAATACTTGCAGTGAATAGTCATCTAATTCGCCGACCAAAGGCTGGACAGCGCCAATCAGGCGTTCCCGGCTGGGAAAATAGCGGTAAAGCAGGCAAGGGATAAAAAACTTGACGGCCGAACTGAGGAACGGGACCCGGGTGAGGCCGGCGGGCGCGATCAATGCCGCTCGGGAGATACGCTCCGGGGCATACGAGGCCGTTTCCAAGAGAATGCCTCCTCCAAAGGACATCCCAATAAAGGGAAGTCGTTCGAGACCAAGGCCGTTCAAGACGTCCACCATCCATTTGCCATAATTCTGGTTCCCGGGCGGCACCCGGGTCTGGGTGCTGCGGCCCGGTTGGCCGATGGGGTCCGGGGCGTAGAGCCGGTAGTCTTTAATAAGAGGGAGAAACCACTCCAGGATGCGAGGCGCCCCGGTACTGATGCCGGTCAACAGAATCACGGGCGGCGCATCTGGGAGGCCGGCAGCCAAAACATGGGTATGGCCGAAGCGAGTTTCCACCATTCGGCTTTCAGTTTCGACCGCGAGACTGGCTAGCTTTTGCTCATAGAGGGCAAGAACTTCAGCCTGGCCCTGGACGCTTCTGTAAATGGAGGCAGTGGACATGCGGTTTTCCTAGATACTATCTCCTATTAAGCCAACGCTTCTGGGGCCTCGCTCTCCTCCGGCGGCACCGGCTCCAATCACCACGGTTAATGTAGGGCGGGCACCGCCCACCGTGAATAACTGAGGGTTCATTCGGAGGCCGTTAACTTTCAGGACGGAGACCCCACCCCAAGAGGGCTGGAAATACCTCAAAGTCTATTTAATTTAATAAGCCAGGGTGTGATAAGTTCCCTCTGGCTGAAGATTTTGAACTTCCCCACAAATTCCTGCGTGGCCAGAATCGTGCCATTCCGGGCTGAGACTCCCACTCCTAAATGAGTAAAATCGGGGTCGAGCAAAATGGCCCGGTGTCCGGGGCTGCTCAGCCAGTCATCCACGATTTCTTTGGCCAGGCTCGAAGCGTTGCTGGTCTTGTAGCCCCAGGCGCTCCAAATATTCTCACCTATAGAGCGCACCCAGTGGCGGTAATTGCTTGATATACGTCTATGATAGGGTACTCCGTCAGGGGTGGTGTGGTCAAAAAACCGGCGCACCAGCATGTCATTGCTATAGGCCCGGGCCACATCCCGCAGTTCATCATCTTTGCTTAAAGGGGCTACACTTTTTGCCCGCCTGTGTTGATTGGTCAGTTCAAAGACCAGGTCTTCCACCTTTTCCAAATACTTAACCCCCGGCGGCGGCAAAACCGGTTTCAGCGGTTTCACCACGGGCGGGGCTAACGCCTGGTTGGCCAGAGGCATCACCAAAGGGCAGAAAGCTAAAACCACCCCCGCCAGGAGGCCCACTATCATTAGTTTCACCACAACTGATTTCATAAAGCAGCAGTTTGCAGTCAGTAGTTAGTTTCCACAGGGATGCGCCTTTAAAATTCCCCCCTTTAACAAAGGGGGGTTAGGGGGGATTTATAGCGGCCCGAAAATCCCCCTAAATCCCAGTAGTGTCCGGCAAGCATTTTGCAAAGACCGTTCCCCATCAGAATGTCAAAAAGGCAGCCGCAGGCTTAACAGGCTGTTGCTCAAATACATTCTCTTGAACTACATTTGAGCACTCCCGGGAGGCCGGGCGATAATCTTGGGACGATGATTCAAAAGCAGCCGGCCCAGCTTAGAGAACCTTTACTGGTGATT
>JBAZPO010000032.1 GCA_041648175.1 Desulfobaccales bacterium
CTCAGACCCGGGAGCACATCCTGTTGGCCCGGCAGGTGGGCGTGCCCTTCATCGTGGTCTTCTTAAACAAAGTCGACCTGGTGGACGACCCGGAACTGATCGAGCTGGTGGAACTGGAACTCAGGGAACTGCTCTCCAAGTACGAATTTCCCGGCGACGACATTCCCATCATTAAAGGCAGCGCCCTGAAGGCGTTGGAGTCGGATGACCTCAACGCTGAGGCAGTGAAGCCGATCTTTGAATTGATGGACGCCCTGGACAACTACATTCCGGAACCGTTACGGGACGTGGATAAGCCCTTCCTGATGCCCATCGAAGACGTGTTCACCATTTCCGGCCGGGGCACGGTAGTGACCGGGCGGTGTGAGCGGGGCCAGATCAAGGTGGGCGAGGAAGTGGAGATCGTGGGTTTTACTCCCACCCAGAAGACGGTGTGCACCGGGGTGGAGATGTTTAGGAAGACTCTGGACTACGGCCAGGCCGGCGATAACGTGGGCCTGTTGCTCCGGGGCACCAAGAAAGAACAGGTGGAGCGGGGCCAGGTCGTAGCCAAGCCGGGGTCCATTACGCCGCACACCAAGTTCAAGGCCGAGGTCTACATCCTGACCAAAGAGGAAGGCGGGCGGCACACGCCGTTTTTCACCGGCTACCGGCCGCAGTTTTACCTGCGCACCACGGACGTGACGGGCGTAGCCACGCTGCCCGAGGGTGTCGAGATGGTGATGCCCGGGGACAACGTCCAGATGGAAGTGACCCTGATCACCCCAGTGGCCCTGGAAAAAGAACTCCGTTTCGCCATCCGTGAAGGCGGCCGCACTGTGGGCGCCGGCGTGGTGAGCGAGATTGTAGAATAGTCTAAGGTCGGCGGGCGAGACGCCCGCCCTACCGGGGCAGCACCGGCTGGAAAGCCTGTGCTACCGAGCCTAAAAATTTGGAATAAATTATGAGAGACATCGTTACCTTAGCCTGTACCGAATGCAAGCGGCGGAACTACACAACCACCAAGAACAAACGGCGGACCCCGGATCGGCTTGCCTTTAAAAAGTTTTGTGCTTTTTGCCGGACCCATACCCTCCATCGCGAGAGCAAGTAGAGGATAAGACAGGCCAGTAGCTCTAACGGTTAGAGCGCCGGTCTCCAAAACCGGATGTTGGGGGTTCGAATCCCTCCTGGCCTGCCAGTTATGGTCCGTGACCTGGGACGACGAGATCGGTTGGTGCCACCGCTATCTAACCGCGCACGCAGATACTCTCCTCGAACTCCCTTAATCGAGGTGCTTCAGGGTTAACACGATCCAGCCCGGATTTCCTGAGACGCGAGGCTAGGTGCTGGGCGTCAGGCGGGGGCTGGGTTTTTCCGTGTCATGGGGAATATGAGAGTGGAACCGGTATGATTAAAAAGACCAAGACGAAGCCCAAAGGGACCCTGAAAGAGGGCGGCGACGCGCCTCGGGGGCAGGTGGTCAGACTCAAGCAGGGCAAAGCGCGGCCGGGTTGGTTCAGCAAGGTTCCGCCGATTAAGCAATATTGGGCCCAAACCAAGGACTTCCTGGTGGAAGCGGTCCAGGAACTGAAGAAGGTCAACTGGCCCAACCGCAAAGAGACCTTGGGCACCACAGGCGTTGTCCTCGTCCTGGTGTTCTTTATCGCGGGTTACCTGGGATTCGTGGATTTCCTCCTGTCCCATTTCGTCCGGTATTTCATTCATTAGAGCGACAGCCGAGGGCGGCTATCCTACAAAAAGGCCAGACCGTGTCCAAAAAATGGTACATCATCCATACCTATTCGGGCTTTGAGCAGAAAGTCAAGAATGCCATCATGGAGCGGGCCAAGTCCCGGGGCTTGGAACACCTGGTGGAACAGGTGTTGGTGCCTACGGAGACGGTGGAAGAGATGGTCAAGGGAGAGCGGAAACTCTCTTCCCGCAAGTTTTATCCAGGCTACGTCCTGGTGCAGATGGAGCTGACGGACGATTCCTGGCATCTGGTGAAAGACACCCCCAAGGTGACGGGCTTTATCGGCAGCAAAGAAGAGCCGGTGGCCATCCCCGAGGAAGATGCGCTCAAGATCATTGCCCAGATGCAGGAAGGAGTGCTCAGGCCCAAGCCTAAGATCAAGTTCGAACAAGGGGACAAGGTCCAGGTGATGGACGGGCCGTTTACCAATTTTGCCGGGGTAGTGGACGAAGTGCGGCCGGATCGGGGCCGGGTGCGGGTGATGATCAGCGTGTTCGGGCGGCCGACGCCGGTGGAGTTGGAGTTTACGCAACTAGAAAAGATCTAATGTAGGGGGGCACCTGCGTGTGCCCCCTGATTGAGGGCGGACACACAGGTCCGCCCCTACAGAAATCAAGGAAATATAATATGGCAAAGAAAGTTATCGCTCAGATCAAGTTGCAGATTCCTGCGGGGCAGGCCAACCCCTCGCCGCCCATCGGCCCGGCTTTGGGTCAGCATGGCGTTAATATCATGGAATTCTGCAAAAGCTACAATGCCAAGACCGCGGGCCAGGAAGGGACCATCATCCCGGTGTTGATCACCGTTTTTGCCGACCGCTCCTTCACCTTTGTGACCAAGACGCCGCCGGCGTCGGTGCTGCTCAAGCAGATGGCCCAGGTGGCCAAGGGCTCCAAGGAACCCAACCGGGATAAGGTGGGACAGATTACCAAGGCGCAGTTGGAAGAGATCGCCAAGCAGAAGATGCCGGATCTGAACGCCAACACCCTGGAGATGGCCATGCACAGCATCGCCGGGACCGCCAGGAGCATGGGCATAGAAATAGTTGAGTAGCAGTGACCAGTGGTCAGTGGTCAGTGGCCAGTAAGAAAAG
The DNA here is from genome assembly GCA_041648175.1 of Desulfobaccales bacterium. Classification (NCBI taxonomy): domain Bacteria; kingdom Pseudomonadati; phylum Thermodesulfobacteriota; class Desulfobaccia; order Desulfobaccales; species Desulfobaccales bacterium. The sequence goes on from JBAZPO010000032.1 coordinate 2,829, forward strand.
CGATTTGGCCACTACTCATTATGACTGACAAACAGTGAACGAAGTGAAATGTTGGGGAAAAGCAGAGTAACGGTTTTTTTTAACTGATCACTGGCAACTGACCACTGACCACTGATTTTAAAGGGAGAGTGATACCGATGGCCAAACATGGCAAGCGATATCGGGAGGCCGCCGCTAAGGTGGACCGCAATCAGCGCTATCCCTTCCAGGACGCCGTCAATCTGGGGCTGGAGGCATCGTCCAGCAAGTTTGACGAAACCGTGGAGATCGCGGTGGCCCTGGGAGTGAACCCCCGCCACGCCGACCAAATGGTACGGGGTGCGGTGATTCTGCCCAACGGGCTGGGAAAGACGGTGCGGGTCCTGGTGTTCGCCAAGGGAGAAAAGGAAAAAGAAGCCTTGGACGCTGGCGCCGACTACGCCGGGGCTGATGATCTCATCGAGCGTATTAAGGGCGGCTGGATGGAATTCGACAAGGCCGTAGCCACCCCTGACCTCATGGGCGCGGTGGGAAAAATCGGCAAAATCCTGGGTCCCCGGGGCCTGATGCCCAATGTCAAGGTGGGGACGGTTACCTTTGAGGTGGCCAAGGCGGTGGACGAGCTGAAAGGCGGCAAGGTGGAGTTCCGGGTGGACCGGGCCGGCGTGATCCATGCCCCGGTGGGCAAGGTGTCTTTCGGGCCTGAGAAAATCCTACAAAACCTGGCGGCCTTGATGGACGCCCTGGTGCGGCTGAAACCTGCCACCAGCAAGGGCACCTATATGAAAGGCATTCATCTGAGCACCACCATGGGGCCGGGAGTTCCGGTGGACACCAGCGACGTGAAGAATCTGGTGCGCTTGCTGTAAAGGAGAAAGAGGTGCGTAAGTCACAGAAAGCCGATATTGTCCAGGAAATCCAGGAGACGGTAGCGAAATCGCAGATCGGCATCCTGACGGATTTCAAGGGACTGAAGGTAGAGGATATGACCAGGCTGCGGCGGCAGCTTTCAGACGCCTCCGCGGAGCTTCGGGTGGTAAAAAACACCCTGCTCAGGCGGGCCGCGGCCGATGATTCTCCCCTGGCGCCTTTGCTCTCACATTCCACCGGGCCTAATGCCTTGACTCTGGGGTTTGCCGATCCGGTAGCCGTGACCAAGGTGCTCATCAAGTTTGCCCAGGAAAAACCGCAACTGGTGATCAAGGCGGGGGCCCTGGGGGGTCAGGCCTTGACCGTCAAGGACCTGGAGGCCCTCAGCAAGCTGCCGGCCCGGGAAGTGCTCCTGGCCCAATTGCTGGGCGTGATGAACGGTGTGCCCACGGCACTGGTGTCGGTGTTGGCCGCGGTGATTAGAGGCCTGCTCAACGTGCTGGTAGCCTTGAAAGATAAGAAGGCCGAATCCGAGCCTGAGGCGGCTGCGGCGCCCGAGGCCCCAGAGGCTCCGGAAACCCCGGAAGCTCCGGCGGCTGCGGAGCCTGAGGCCGCGCCCGAGGCGGAGGCTTAAGGGCCGATACACAGGTTCGCTTCCCTAAGAAAAAGGGACGGTGTTGTGGGTCCCTTAATCTGGCTAGCCTCTGGAATTTTACGGAAAAGTTCTTATAAATAAATAAATGAGAATAACCGGTTTTGCGGGCTTTCGTCTGGCGGCGCCGGCAATCGTGAAAATAGAAAGATTTACTCGAGGATAAGGAGGAAGGTAAGATGTCCATTTCCCGTGCTGAGGTAGTCGACTACCTGGCCAACATGACGGTGCTGGAACTCTCCACGCTCATCAAGGAGCTGGAAGAGAAGTTTGGGGTGTCGGCTGCGGCCCCGGTGGCGATGGCCGCAGTAGGCGGTGGCGGGGCAGCCGAAGCGGCTCCCGCGGTAGAAGAGAAAACCGAATTCGACGTGGTCCTGACGGTTTGCGGGCCCAACAAGATCCAGGTGATCAAGGAAGTCCGGGCCGTCACCAATTTGGGGCTGAAAGAAGCCAAAGAAGCGGTGGAAAACGTGCCCACTACGCTGAAAGAAGCCATTTCCAAGGCGGAAGCCGAGGAAGTCAAGAAGAAGTTGGAAGCCCAGGGAGCAACTATCGAAATTAAGTAGGGTTGGCAGGCGAGGACGCCTGCCCCACGGGTGGCGGGCGAGACGCCCGCCCTACTAAATGAGGTAGTCCCTGAACTCCGGCAACCCTTCAAGGAGTATCCATGGCGAAAGTATTATCGCCGTTACGGCTGTATCGCAAAAACTTCGGCAAGATCGAACGGATTGTGGACATCTCCAATCTCATCGAGATGCAGAAGGAGTCATACCACCGCTTCTTACAAAAAGATGTGGAACCGGAGGCGCGCTCGGATCATGGCCTCCAGGGAGTCTTCAAGAGCGTCTATCCCATCCGGGATTTTTCCGGCGCATGCTCCCTGGAGTTCGTCGAGTACGGCTTGGGCGACCCCAAGTACGACGTGGACGAATGCCAGCAGCGAGGCATGACCTTTGAAGTACCCATGAAGATACGGGTGCGCCTGGTAGTCCATGATGTGGGGCCCGATACCAAGGCCCAGACCATCCGGGATATCAAAGAGCAGGAGATCTATTTCGGCACCCTGCCCTTGATGACCGAACACGGCACCTTCATCATCAATGGCACCGAACGGGTGGTGGTGAGCCAGTTGCACCGCTCCCCCGGCCTGTTCATCGATCATGACCGGGCCAAGATCCATTCCAGCGGCAAGATCATTTACTCGGCCCGGTTGATTCCGCTCCGGGGTTCCTGGATTGATTTCGAGTTTGATCCCAAGGATATCCTCTACGTCAGGATCGACCGGCGGCGCAAATTTCCGGCTACCATCCTCCTGAAAGCCCTGGGCTACACCACGGAAGAGCTGCTGAACTTCTTCTATAAGACCCAGCGCGTGTTACTTGCCGGCGAGAACATCCAGCATGCCTTCGTTCCGGAGTTGCTGGCCGACAAGACCACGACCACCGACATCATGGATCCCAAGAGCGGCGATGTCCTGATCAAGAAGGGCAAACGCCTGACCCCGGTTTTAATCGGCAAGATGAAGCGGGCCGGGGTGGAGTCCATCACGGGCCCCGCCAACGAACTGGTGGGCCGGGTGGTGGCCCATGATATTCTGGACCCGGAGAGCGGTGAACTCCTGGCTTCGTGCAACGAGATGCTCTCCGAAGACAAGATCACTTTGATGCAGGAAAAGGGCATCAAGGAACTGGACCTGCTCTTTATCGATGGGGTCAATGTCAGCCCCTGTCTGCGGAATACGTTGGTGGCGGACAAGACCGCCACGATCAAAGATGCCGTCCTGGAAATCTACCGGCGCCTGCGTCCCAGCAACCGGCCCAATGACGAAGTGGCGACCACTTTTTTCCAGAACCTTTTTTTCAATCCGGAATATTACGATCTGTCGCCGGTAGGCCGTCTGAAGTTGGACCTGAAGCTCAGGCCCGACCCTGCCGACCGGTTGCCGCTGACCAAGACCACTTTAGAGCGGGAGGATATCCTCCTGGCGGTGCGGGAGCTCATCACCCAGAAGGACCGGGAAGGACCCGTGGACGACATCGACCACCTGGGCAACCGCCGGGTCCGGGCGGTAGGCGAGTTGCTGGAGAACCAGTTCCGGGTGGGGTTAGTCAGGATGGAGCGGGCCATTAAAGAACGGATGGCCATCCAGGACCTGGACACCCTGATGCCCCATGACCTGGTGAACGCCAAGCCGGTGCAGGCGGTGATCAAGGAGTTTTTCGGCACCTCCCAGCTTTCCCAGTTCATGGACCAGACCAACCCCTTGAGCGAAATCACGCACAAGCGGCGTTTGAGCGCCCTGGGACCCGGGGGTCTGACTCGGGAGCGGGCCGGGTTTGAGGTGCGGGACGTGCACCCCACTCACTACGGCCGCATCTGCCCCATTGAAACGCCTGAAGGTCCCAACATCGGGCTCATCGTGTCTTTGAGCACCTTTGCCCGGGTCAACGAGTTGGGGTTCATCGAGACCCCTTATCGGGTAGTGGATAAGGTGGAAAAACGGGGCAAGGTTGAGACCCACGTTACCAAGAAAATCCGGTATCTGAGCGCCCTGGAAGAGGGCGATAAGGTTATCGCCCAGGCCAACGCACCTTTAGATAGCAAAGGGCGGTTCATCAACGATATGATCGAGGCCCGGAAGTTTGGGGAATTTGTTATCTCCCACCCGGACCAGATCGAATATATGGACGTGTCGCCCAACCAATTGGTGAGCGTGGCCGCGTCCCTGATTCCTTTCTTAGAGCACGACGACGCCAACCGCGCCCTGATGGGTTCCAATATGCAGCGCCAGGCGGTGCCGCTGTTGACTTCCAGCACGCCCTTGGTGGGCACGGGCATGGAAGGTGTGGTGGCCCGGGATTCCGGGGTCACCGTGACGGCCCGGCGCCGGGGTCATGTGGAAGACGTGGACTCCACCCGGATCGTCATTCGGGCGGCGGAGTCCGGCCTTGGCGGTGACGGCTCGCCGGTGGACATCTACAAACTGACGAAGTTCCAGCGCACCAACCAGAATACGTGTTTCAACCAGCGCCCCATCGTGGTGCCGGGAGACACGGTGGAGAAAGGCCAGATCATTGCCGACGGACCCGCCACCGCCATGGGCGAGCTGGCCCTGGGCAAGAACGTCATGGTGGCCTTCATGCCCTGGGGCGGCTACAACTTTGAAGACTCCATCCTGGTGAGTGAGCGCCTAATCAAAGATGACGTGTTCACCTCCATTCACATCGAAGAATTCGAAGTCATGGCCCGGGACACCAAGCTGGGTAAAGAGGATATCACCCGGGATATTCCCAATGTGGGTGAAGACGCGCTCAGCAATCTGGATGACAGCGGCATCATCAGCCTGGGGTCCGAGGTGCGTCCCGGCGACATTCTGGTGGGCAAAATCACCCCGAAAGGCGAGACCCAGCTCACCCCGGAAGAAAAGCTGCTCCGGGCCATTTTCGGTGAAAAAGCCGGGGACGTGAAAGACACGTCGCTGAGGGTGCCGCCGGGAATCGAAGGTGTGGTGATCGACGCCCGGGTCTTCTCCCGGAAGGGTGTGGAGAAAGACGACCGCAGCCGCTCCATCGAAGACGAAGCGGTGGCCAAACTGCAAAAGGACCAGGCCGACGAGATCGGCATCATCACCCAGAGCTTCCGTCAGCAGGTGAAAGACCTGGTGGTGGGCCACAAGGTTGCCGACAACCTGGACGACGAACGCACCGGCAACACCTTTTTGCATCACGGAGAGCCGGTACCGCCGGAGTTGGTGGGCCGTCATAACCTGGAGTTCTGGCGCCATGTGTCCTTCGAGGACCCGGGCCTGGAAGACCAGTTGGATCAGCTTCTGGACCGCTACCAGGAACAGTTGCACCTGGTGAACGTGATCTTTGAAGCTAAACTGGGGCGGCTCAGGAAAGTGGACGAGCTGCCGCCGGGCGTGATCAAGAAGGTCAAGGTCTTTGTGGCCATGAAGCGCAAGCTGGCCGTGGGCGACAAGATGGCTGGCCGCCACGGCAACAAAGGCGTGGTCTCCCGGCTGATGCCGGAAGAAGACATGCCCTATTTTGCCGACGGCACACCGGTGGACATCGTTTTGAACCCGCTCGGCGTACCTTCCCGTATGAACGTGGGCCAGGTGATGGAGACCCACATGGGTTGGGCTTCCCATATCCTGGGCAAACGCGTCGGGGAGATGATCGACAAATTCTACAGCCTGGAATCTATCCAGGCGCGCCTGAAACGCATCCTGAATCCCGATGAGAATCTGGCCAAGGAAATCGATTCCCTGACGTTCGAAGAAATCCAGCAAATCTGGCAAAAGCATTATCAGGACGGGATTCACATGGCTTCCCCGGTCTTTGACGGGGCCACGGAACAAGAGGTCGAGGCCTACCTGGCGGAAGCCGGGCTGCCCACCGGCGGCCAGTCGCGCCTCCGTGACGGCCGCAGCGGCGAGGAGTTCGACCGGGAGGTCACCGTGGGGATGATGTACATGATGAAACTGCATCACCTGGTGGCCGACAAGATCCATGCCCGCTCCATCGGACCGTATTCCCTGGTGACCCAACAGCCCCTGGGCGGCAAAGCCCAGTTCGGCGGCCAGCGTTTGGGTGAAATGGAAGTCTGGGCCCTGGAAGCTTACGGCGCGGCTTATACGCTGCAGGAATTCCTGACGGTGAAATCGGACGACGTGGCCGGCCGGACCCGCATGTACGAGAAGATCTTCAAAGGCGAGTACGATCTGGAAGCGGGTCTGCCGGAGTCCTTCAACGTCCTGGTGCGGGAGCTCAAGAGCCTGGCGCTCAACGTAGAGCTTCTGAAAAAGGACAAGGAAAAGTCCTGAGGAATAGCCTTATATGGAAAAGATGCGCGAAGTCGCTTTAGAAGATTTGAATAGCCTGTTTGCCCGGCCGGAAGACCCTATCGCCATCGAGGCGGTGCGGTTGTCCTTGTCGTCGGCGGAGATGATCCGCTCCTGGTCTTTCGGGGAGGTAAAAAAACCGGAGACTATTAACTACCGGACCTTCAAGCCGGAACGGGACGGCTTGTTTTGCGCCAAAATCTTCGGACCTGCCAAGGATTACGAATGTAACTGCGGCAAATACAAACGTATGAAGCATCGGGGGATCACCTGCGAGAAGTGCGGCGTCGAGGTGATCCAGTCCAAGGTGCGCCGGGAACGGATGGGCCACATCGAGTTGGCCTGCCCGGTGGTGCATATCTGGTTTTTGAAGAGCCTGCCCAGCAAGATCGGGAACCTGTTGGACCTGACCCTCAAAGAGCTGGAAAAGATTCTCTATTTTGAAGCCTTTGTGGTGGTGGACGGCGGCGATACGACTCTGACCAAGGGCATGTTGTTGTCGGAGGAAAATTTCCGCAAAAACCGGGAAGAGTTCGGGGACCGGTTTAAGGCCGGCATGGGCGCCGAGGCCATCCGGGAGATGTTGAAGGTGGTGGAACTGGAGCCTCTGGCCGTGGTAGTGCGTCACGAAATGATCAAGACCAGCTCGGACGCCAAGCGCAAGAAGCTGGCCAAACGGCTCAAGATCATCGATTCCTTCAGGGAGTCCGGCCAGCGGCCCGAGTGGATGGTCATGGAAGTGATTCCCGTCCTGCCTCCGGATCTCAGGCCTTTGGTGCACCTGGACGGCGGACGCTTTGCGACCTCTGACTTGAACGACCTCTACCGCCGCGTGATCAACCGCAACAACCGGTTGAAACGGCTGTTGGAACTCAACGCCCCGGACATCATCATCCGCAATGAAAAACGGATGCTGCAAGAGGCGGTGGACGTGCTGTTTGAGAACGGCCGCCGGGGCCGCACCATTACCGGGCCCAACAAGCGGGCGTTGAAATCGTTGTCCGACATGCTCAAGGGCAAACAGGGGCGCTTTCGTCAGAACCTGTTGGGGAAACGAGTAGATTATTCCGGGCGTTCGGTCATCGTCGTCGGTCCGGAATTGCGGCTGCACCAATGCGGGCTGCCTAAACAGATGGCCCTGGAGCTGTTCAAGCCCTTTATCTTCCATAAACTGGTGGCCAAGGGCTATGCCACCACCATTAAGGTGGCGAAACGGCTGGTGGACCGGGAGACCCCGGAAGTCTGGGATATCCTGGACGAAGTGGTGCGGGAACACCCGGTGATGCTTAACCGGGCGCCCACCCTCCATCGCTTGGGCATCCAGGCCTTTGAGCCGCTCTTAATCGAGGGCAAGGCCATCCAGTTGCATCCTCTGGTGTGCACGGCGTTCAACGCCGACTTTGACGGCGACCAGATGGCGGTGCACGTGCCGCTGTCCATCGAAGCCCAAATCGAGGCCCGGGCCTTGATGATGTCCACCAACAACATTCTGTCCCCGGCCAATGGCGACCCCATCATCATCCCAACTCAGGATATCGTCTTGGGGCTCTATTACCTCACCCGGGAACGGCCCTTTGCCAAGGGCGAGCGCGTGGCCACAAACGGCAAGCAGCCCATGCCCTTTTTCGGTCCCGAGGAGGTGCGGGTGGCCTACGACCAGGGCGAGGTGCATCTGCAGGCTCGCATCCCGGTGCGCATTGACGGCAAGATTTATAACACCACGGTGGGCCGGGTGATCCTTAGGGAGATTCTGCCTGTCGGGCTCCCCTTCGACCTGATCAACCGCACCATGAACAAGCGGGAGATCCGTAAACTGGTGTCGGTGGGCTACCGCACGTGCGGTATCAAGGAAACGGTTATCTTTGCGGACCAACTGAAGAACCTGGGCTATAAATACGCCACCCAGGCGGGTATTTCGATTTCCATCAAGGATATGGTGATTCCCAGCCGCAAGCCGGTAATTCTGAAACAATCCCAGACCGAAGTGAGCCAGGTGGAGGAGCAGTACCAGGAAGGTCTGATCACCGAAGGCGAAAAATACAATAAGGTGGTGGACATTTGGGCCAAGGCCACTGAAGAGATCGCCGCGGAGATGATGGCCGAAATGGCCCGGGAAGTGCTCTCGGTGGAACTGCCGGACCCGGAAAACCCTGGAAAGACTATCTTGCACACGGAAGAGGTGGACTCCTTTAACCCGGTCTTCATGATGGCCGATTCCGGCGCCCGGGGCAGCAAGGACCAGATGCGGCAGCTCGCGGGTATGCGGGGTTTGATGGCCAAACCGAGCGGTGAGATCATCGAGACTCCCATCACGGCCAACTTCCGGGAGGGCCTCACCGTCCTGCAATACTTCAGTTCGACGCACGGCGCCCGGAAAGGTTTGGCGGACACCGCGTTGAAGACCGCCAACTCCGGGTATTTGACCCGGCGGCTGGTGGACGTGGCCCAGGATGCGGTGATCACCGAGGACGACTGCAACACCATCGACGGCATCAATGTCACGCCTTTGGTGGAAGGCGGCGAGGTTATCGAACGGGTGAGCGACCGGGTCCTGGGGCGCGTGGCCCTGGAAGATATTATCGATCCCCACACCGGCGAAGTGCTGGTCATGGCCAACGAAGAGATTGACGAGGAAGCCACCCGGCGCATCGAAGAATCGGGCCTGGAGAAGTTGCAGATCAGGAGCGTGCTCACCTGCCAAACCCGGCGGGGCGTGTGCGCCAAGTGCTACGGCCGGGACTTGGGCCACGGCACCTCGGTGTCCATGGGCGAGGCCATCGGCATCCTGGCGGCCCAGAGCATCGGCGAGCCCGGCACCCAGTTGACCATGCGTACCTTCCACATCGGCGGCACGGCTTCCCGGCGGGCGGAACAGAGCATCCACGTGGCCCGGGTCCAGGGGTGGGTGCGGTTCGAGAACATGAAATCGGTGACGGACCGCTACGGCGATTTGGTGAACCTCTCCCGCCAGGCAGAACTGCTGCTGGTGAGCGAAAAGGGCATCGAGCGGGAACGTTATCCCCTGAGCTACGGGGCCCACGTTAAGGTGACCGAGGGCCAGGATATCCAGGCCGGCCAGGTGCTGGCGGAATGGGACCCCTTTACCAACGCCATGCTGACGGAAGTGGGCGGCACCATCAAGTTCGGCGATATCATCGACAACCTTTCGGTACAGGAAAGGGTTGACCCAGTGACGGGCAAAGCTTCCCGCCTCATCGTGGAGAGCAAGGACGCTGAACTGCGGCCCCGGATCTCCGTTAAGAATATTGAGGGCCAGACGGCCAAGATTCCGGGGTCCATCGCTTCGGCCCGGTACTTCATGCCGGTGGGCGCCATTATCATGGTGAACGAAGGCGACGAGGTGTCGCCGGGTGACGTCATCGCCAAGATCCCCCGGGAAACCACCAAGACCAAGGACATCACCGGCGGCCTGCCCCGGGTGGCGGAGCTCTTCGAGGTGCGCAAGCCCAAGGAGACCGCGATTATCAGCGAAATCAGCGGGGTGGTCTCTTTCGGTAAGCATGTCAAGGGCAAACGCAAGGTCATCGTGGCCCCGGAAGTGGGCAAACCCAAGGAATACCTGATCCCCAAGGGCAAGCACGTGGCAGTGCAGGAAGGCGACTACGTCCGGGCCGGAGACGCGCTGATGGACGGCTCGGCCAACCCCCATGACATTTTGAACATTCGGGGCTTGAAGGAGCTGGCCCGCTACCTGGTGGACGAAGTTCAGGAAGTTTACCGCCTCCAGGGCGTGAAGATCAATGACAAGCACATCGAAGTGATTGTGCGCCAGATGCTGCGGCGCATCAAGGTGGTGACCCCGGGCGACACGGATTTCCTCATCGGCGAGCAAGTGGAGAAATGGGTCTTTGAGGAGAAAAACGATTTGGCTCTGGCCCAGGGCAAACAGCCGGCCACGGGTGAACCGCTGCTCTTGGGCATCACCAAGGCCTCATTGACCACGGAAAGCTGGATTTCGGCGGCCTCCTTCCAGGAGACCACCAAGGTGCTGGCAGACGCCGCGGTGCAGGGAAAGATCGATTACCTCCGGGGCCTCAAAGAAAACGTGATTATGGGGCGGCTCATCCCCGCAGGTACGGGTCTGGATCAGTACCGGAGGTTGGATATTAAAATGAGCGAGGACGTTACGGTGGAGTTGCCGTCACCAGAGGCTTTGGAGGTTGACGTGACTCTGGAGGCGGAGGTTGCGGCCTTACCTGAGCAATAATAGGTTGACAACTGTCTCCTCATTAAATTAAAATAATTTGTTTGTGTGGCTATTCAAAACGGCTTCTGGGTTCAGAAGTGGCCCGGAAGTGAAGAACACAGGCAAAGAGGTGCCCAAGCAGAGCTTGGGCCAAAAATATCGTTCCCAAGCACAGCTTGGGAACGAGGAACACAGGCTGCCAGCCTGTGCCACTAAAAAACGAGAGCGCGTATGCCTACGATTAATCAGTTGGTTCGCAAAGGGCGGGAGCTGCAGAAGAAGCGGACCACGTGTCCGGCCCTGCAAAGCTGTCCCCAAAAACGGGGGGTGTGTGTCCGGGTTTATACCACCACGCCTAAGAAACCCAATTCGGCGTTGCGCAAGGTTGCGAGGGTGCGCCTCACCAACGGCATCGAGGTGACCACCTATATCCCTGGCGTGGGGCACAATCTCCAGGAGCACTCAGTGGTGCTCATCCGGGGAGGCCGGGTGAAGGATTTGCCGGGCGTGCGCTACCATGTGATTCGGGGTACCCTGGACGCCTCAGGGGTTCAGGATCGCCGGCGGGGACGGTCGAAATACGGGGCCAAGCGGCCGAAATAATTAGTGATCAGTGATCAGTGTTCAGTGGCCAGTTTCGCTGGCAACCGGCAGATGAGAACTGGCAAATTCATAAAGGTAGGAAGTTATGCCGAGAAAAGGCGGAGTGGTCAAGCGGCCGGTGCCTCAGGACCTGAAGTACAACGATGTCCTGGTGAGCCGGTTCATCAACGGGCTGATGGAGCGGGGCAAGAAAAGCACGGCCCAGCGCATCCTTTATAACGCCATGGAGCTGATGGGGCAGCGGGGCAACGACGATCCTCTGAAGCTCTTTCATCAGGCGGTGGAAAATGTCAAGCCGTTGATCGAAGTAAAATCCCGCCGGGTGGGCGGCGCCACTTATCAGGTGCCCATCGAAGTCCGGGCCGACCGCCGGGCCTCTCTGGCCATCCGCTGGCTGATCAACTACTCCAAGGCCCGGAGCGAAAAGTCCATGGAGGCCAAGCTGGCCGCAGAATTGTTGGATGCGGCCAACAACCGGGGCACCTCCATTAAAAAACGGGAAGATACGCATAAGATGGCCGAAGCGAACAAGGCCTTTGCGCATTATAGATGGTAACAAAACCGTTTTTGGTTTCTCGTTTTTGGTTTTTGGTTAACAGCAAAGGCCAAAAGCTCATAAACCCGAAGACGAAAAAATTAAATGAGGTCTCACAGGCTGGAAAGCCTGTGCCACTGATAAACGAGTGAAAATTTGGTAAGACAGACCCCGTTAAGCCGGGTACGGAATATTGGGTTTATGGCCCACATCGACGCCGGTAAGACCACCACCACGGAACGCATCCTCTTCTACACAGGGGTGACGCACCGCTTGGGCGAAGTGCACGACGGCCAGGCCACGATGGACTGGATGGCCCAGGAACAGGAACGCGGTATTACCATCACGAGCGCCGCTACCACCTGCTACTGGAAAGACCATCGCATCAACATCATCGACACGCCGGGCCACGTGGACTTTACCATTGAAGTGGAGCGGTCGCTTAGGGTGCTGGATGGCGTGGTGGCGGTATTCGATGCGGTGGGCGGAGTGGAGCCCCAAAGCGAGACGGTGTGGCGTCAGGCCGACCGTTACGGCGTACCGCGGATGGCTTTTATCAATAAAATGGACCGGGTGGGCTCGGATATCACGCGATGCCTGCGCATGATGCGGGAGCGCCTCAAAGCTACGCCGGTGCTCTTGCAGCTTCCCTTGGGGGAAGAAGACAAATTCCGCGGGATGATTGACCTCGTCCATATGCAGGCCACCGTATATGACGAAACCGTCAAGGCCACGGGGATGGATTTTGAAGTGATTGAGATCCCGGCGGCTGAGCGGGAACGTGCGGAAGAGGCCCGGAACGAAATGCTGGAAGTGCTCTCCGAAGTCGATGAGGGCATCATGGAGCGCTACCTGGCGGATCAACCGGTGGACGAGGCCATGATCAAGGCGGCGTTGCGCCGGGGCACCATTAGTCTGGAAATCGTGCCGGTCTTGTGCGGGTCGGCTTTTAAGAACAAAGGGGTGCAGGCTTTGCTGGACGCGGTGGTAGACTACTTGCCATCGCCCCTGGATGTGCCCCCGGTGCAGGGTGAGGACTCCAAAGGCAACGTGGTGGAACGTCCCCCTTCAGATGACGCGCCGCTGGCCGCCCTGGCCTTCAAGCTGTTGAGCGACCCCTTTATCGGCCATCTGACGTTTATCCGGGTCTACTCCGGAGTTTTGGTTACCGGGAGCACCGTGCTGAACGCCACCAAGGGCAACAAGGAGCGCATCGGGCGGCTGCTCAAGATGCACGCCAACAAGCGGGAAGAGATCAACGAGGCTTATGCCGGCGACATCGTGGCCGCGGTGGGGATGAAGAACACCACCACCGGCGATACCCTGGCGGATGAGCGGGACCCGGTAGTGCTGGAGACGCTGCACATCCCTCAGCCGGTCATCGATATTGCCATTGAGCCCGCCACCAAGGCGGACCAGGACAAGCTGGGCCAGTCCCTGGCCAAGATTGCCGCAGAAGATCCGTCGTTTAGGGTACACACGGATACCGACACCGGGCAGACGATTATTTCCGGGATGGGCGAACTCCACCTGGAGATCATTGTGGATCGCCTGATGCGGGAGTTCAAAGTGGACGCCCGGGTGGGCAAACCTCAGGTGGCTTACCGGGAAACCATCACCATGGAGGCCGAAGCCGAAGGCAAATTTGTCCGGCAGAGCGGCGGCCGGGGCCAGTACGGTCACGTGGTTTTGATTGTAAAGCCCCTGCCGGCGGGCGAGGGTGTGGTCTTCGCCAACAAGATTGTGGGCGGCGTGATCCCCAAGGAATACATCCCCGCGGTGGAGCGCGGCGTCAAAGAAGCTGCGGCCACCGGGATTTTGGGCTACCCCATGGTGGATTTGGAGATCGACCTGATCTACGGCTCCTACCACGAAGTGGACTCCTCGGAACGGTCCTTCTTGATTGCCGGGTCCATGGGGTTCAAAGAGGCCGCAAAGCGGGCCAAACCGGTGCTCTTGGAGCCCATCATGGACCTGGAAGTGGTGGCCCCGGAAGACTTTGTGGGTGAAGTGATGGGTGAACTGAACGCCCGGCGGGGCCGGGTGACCGGCATGGAGAGCCGGGGTTCCACCCAGATCATTCACGGCCAGGTACCTTTAGCCACTATGTTCGGCTACGCCACGACGCTCAGAAGTTCGACCCAGGGGC
>JBAZPO010000033.1 GCA_041648175.1 Desulfobaccales bacterium
AAAATTGTTTTGCTTTGCTCGCCGAGTTTCGGCGGGCGGAAACGCTGGGGCGGGGTTTCAAATCATTCGAGCGATTTTCGCTCGAAAAAGGTTCGAGCTTCGTTCAGCAATTGCGACCAGTAAACACAAGAGGTTACGGTAATCCCGTAGCCTCTTTTTCTTTTGTGGGTGTGAGTGGCGGGTGTGAGTTTTCGTTTTTTGGTGTAAATTTCCCCTCGATTGACTCGACGGCGGAGCGATCCGATCCGTCTATGGAGTGGAGGTAAATTTCGGGCGTTCTCAGGTTCTTGTGGCGAAGTAAGCTGGAGATCGTCTATCTTATACCAATTACAAATCAAAGATGATCTCAAGGCGGCAAGGATGAGGCTGCGCAGGCGTTAGGCAAACGCTCGTTCAGGCTTTCCGTCTTGTCTCGAGATGGTAGGTCGTTCTTCAAGGGTCTTGTTTCTTGTCATGTCCCCTCACTTCTACGGACCTGTTGCCGGTGGCAGGCAGGATAGGCAATTGATCAAGCTCAATGAATCAGACAGACATTGTTCTCAAGGTTTTAACATTGGCTGCTGTCGTGAAAATGCGCTTGAGGTTCTTCGCGATATCGAAGCTCATGCACTGGCCTCTTCGTACAGTCTTCGGTTCGTTACTGTGAATGGCGCTGAAGCGAAAAAATACATTTTCGCCTTCGTCACTTCTAATGAACCCGGCGCCTATCTGCGGACTGAACCATTTTATTTTTCCCGTCGGCATGGATTTTATCCTCCCCCCTTTGATAATACGAGATATGATCCTCCCTTGTTTTGGATTCTTCTCGCCTTCGCAATTATGCCCCGGCGGCCAGGGAAGTTTCGATCCGGGCGAGGCGTTCCTCGAGCCTGTCCATCGCCTCCGGCAGGGCCTGCTGGCTCTTGGCCCGGGAACAGAAAGCGGGGTTGTTCACCCACCAGTCCATGCCCATTTCCTTGGCCTTGTCAACGGAACAGATGACGAGACGGATCTGAATCGTCAGCAACTCGACGTCCACCAAGTTGATCCGGATATCGCCGGCGATCACGATCCCTTTGTCCAGGATCCTTTCGAGAAGATCCGCCAGATTCGTACTTTCCAGAGAATGTCGAGCGCCGCGTTGGATTGCCATTTTTTTTCCTCCATTTCACTAAACTGCTATAACAATTTTCCCAAAGGTCCCAAATCCAGATTCAAATCATCGCTTTCGAGACCGAATTCGCGGGCGATCTTCGCGATCTCCTCGGACTGGCGCATCAACGTAAAACCGAGACGCTCAATCTCTTCATCCGTAAGGCCTCCCCCGTCAATCCTGCGGATCGCCTGTTTTTCCAGGAGTTCATGGAGGAGCTTGACGACGGTCAGAACAAGCTGGGCCAGACCGTTTTTTTTCTTATCCGCATCTAGGTTCATGCGCCGGGACGTGGCCCGATTCGCCCGCGACGCAACCCTTTGGGGGAGGGGGCTGATTTCAAATCTGTCCCCATCAGAAACCCCGGAACCTGCGTTCATCTTCATAGCACCAGATCCTCCTCGCGCCGGGCCGTTTCCACGGAGGTCAGAATGACCTGCAGGCCCAGGTAAATGAGATCGATGTCGGCGACGGAGATCATGACGTCACCGACAATCACGGCACCTTTGTTGAGCACCCGGTCCAGGGTCTCGCAAAGGCTGATATGTTCCTTTTCATCCAGTTCATCACCAAGCATGTTGCACCTTACTGAGGTAATTGCAAAACTCTTCCAAATATGTTCCCCCTCCCTTGACGGGAGGGGGAAGGGGACTTATTGGTACTTTTGAAATACCTCTACTGATAAAGAATCTGTCCCAGCGCGTTAAGGCTGTCGATTCCCCTGGGATCGCTCTGCCGATACACCACCGACCGGCTGATGCCGGGGAAAGTCAGGGCGAATTTTTCCCGGACAGCGGATTCCCTTTGGAACAGGGAACGGCAGAGGGGATCAGGGCCATCCGGCGTCGCCATGTTTAAAAACAGGCAGGGAACCGGAATTTCCAGACGCCTGCAGGCGGCGACAAGATCCGTCGTTTCCGCAAAGGACATCTCCGTGAGGATACTGGTCGCGTAGAGGGCCGCCTGCGACGGGTCCCGCAGGATCGCCCGCAGACGCTTCAGATCCTTGGACAGTTTGACCAGGCGCTCTGAGATCCCCGGCAATCGGAAGATTTTCCGGTACTTCAGGAAGAGGCTGAAGAACGCCTTCAACCATCCCTCGATGACCTCCGGCAATTCCAACAGCCTGATCAAATGACCCGTCGGCGACGCGTCGAGGACCAGGAGGTCGTAGCCCTCCGGGGTCAGGAAATCCATCACCGCCGCCAAGGCCATCAACTCATCGATCCCCGGGGGCGATAGGTCCATGATCCGTTCCATGACTTCACGATCAAACGTCAGATCAAGGTTCGGCATCAACCGGGAGAGAAATTGCGCAAGCTCCTTCCGGTACTGATTTTTCAGGGCAACAAAATCGGCGGTGGCGTCCATTTCCATGGCCCATATCCCCGGCGCCACCTGCTTCGGCTGGGGACCGAGGGACATGTTCAGGCAATCGGCAAGGGAATGGGCGGGATCGGCGGAAAAAAGTAGAATCCGTTTCCCGGTGTAGGCACGGGCCAGACGCAGGGCCG
The DNA here is from genome assembly GCA_041648175.1 of Desulfobaccales bacterium. Taxonomy (NCBI): domain Bacteria; kingdom Pseudomonadati; phylum Thermodesulfobacteriota; class Desulfobaccia; order Desulfobaccales; species Desulfobaccales bacterium. The sequence goes on from JBAZPO010000033.1 coordinate 2,647, forward strand.
TGGCGCAGGCCAGGGTGGTCTTGCCGACCCCGCCTTTTCCTGCAAAAACAAGCATCGCCATATCCGGCGTCGGCAGGGGGATGGGGCTGTCCACGCGGGACGTTAACGGAGGCGGGGATAACGGGGCTTCTCCGGTGGACGGCGCTACTTCCTTCAGACCTTCCCAGAAGGAGCGGAGCGATTCCATGCCGCGTATTTCCTCGGGATACAGGGGAACCCCCCAGAGCCGGAGCTTGGAAAAAGCCGGCTCCTTGGAGATGCGGGCCAGCTCCTGCAACTGGCGGGTGCGGATATGACGGCAGGTGAGACACGTACTTTCCGGGCACAGGCGGTTGATGACCACATCCGCGACGCCAATGCGGAGGCGCTGCAATTCCCGGATCAGATCCAGCGTCTCCTCGATGCTCAAGGCCTCGGCCAGCATGACCGGGACAAACCGGCACTGCTGATGATCCTTGAGGAGCTTTTCCATCTCCTTGACGTCAGCAGCAAGTCCCTCGATGAAATGATCGAGGTCGTCCCGCTCATAAGATCCCCGGAAGAGCTTTTTCATGTACCGGTTTTTGGCCAGGAGCGCGTCGAGGGCCTCCAGCCACTTCCGGATCATCTCGGGCATTTCCATGAGGCGCAGGGTATGCCCCGTCGGCGCCGTATCCATGATGATCCCATTATATGTTCCTTCCTTGACCCAGAGGCTGATCTCCAGGAAGGCCATGAGCTCGTCCATCCCCGGCAGGGAAAGCTCCATAAAACGATTGATGTCCTCTTCATCCAGGAAGGTCCCCCGGGAGGCGATTGCCCGGAGTCGCTGCCGGTTTTTATCTTGGAAGTCGTGGAGATAGGCCGGTGCGTCCAATTCCAGGACCTTCAGATTCGGGGGCGGCTCGGCCCCGGAGAAACTGTCTTGAAGGGAATGGGCGGGATCGGTGGAAACGAGAAGCAGGGATCTCCCAGGATGACGGAGGGCGAGCTCCAGTGCCGTTGCCGCCGCCGCCGTGGTTTTCCCCACACCGCCCTTGCCGCCGAACAGCAGAAGCCGCATGTTTCCATCGGTCAAAAAACCCGGTTCTTCTGAAACACCGCGCATCGATCCTTAACCTCATTTACGTATCACAACCATTTCGTCTTCTTCGTCTTCTTCTTTTCCGCCGTCTGCCCGCTCCTTGATGGCGTCGAGGCGGTCGAGGAGGGACTTTTCGGCGGCGCTAAATTCCGCTTCCGTCATCTGTCCCGTCTCTAACATCATGTATAGGTCGCTGAGTTTGGCAGTGATGGCGTCTGCCTCGTTGGCCTGTTCTTCTTCGGCGGCGTGGTGGATCTCCTTGAAAATCCAGAAGAGGCCTCGGGCGGGCGCCATGAGGATGTCATCGATCAGGAACATTTCTACCTCCGCAGGGACGATGGTGAATGCGGGCCCCCGTCGGGGAAGATCTTCAGGAGCGGAGTTCCACGTCCACAAAATTGTGAGGCGCCCAGGGTCCGTTGAAATCGAACGAAAAATTGTTGTCGAATCCGCGCGCCGCCTCGAATATGGCCGCCTCGAATGCCTTATCCACCGCCTCCCGCCCGACCAGGCAGGCCAGATTCATAACGTCCCGTTCAGTCCGGGGAACGTTCCTCTTGATTTCAAAACAGGCGGGAGACAAAATCGCCTCCACCCTGTCCGTGTGTTCCTCCCGGTCCTCCTGAAGGACCCGGTCAAAGAGACGTCCGACTTCGATCTTGTCTTCCTGGGTGGGGACACGACTTTTCCCTAAGAACTGGTCCCTCGCCACCCGGATCTCCGCATGGGTGTTAACAAAATACTCGAAAATATTCGGTACATCCCATGCAACCCGCAATCCCATCTCCACCTTGCCATGTACGCGGCGAAGCTGTTCGGCAAAGGACTTCCGGTTGAGGGACAGTATCCGTTTGATCTCTTTTTCCCCCTCGGCAATCACGCCGAAACTGATGGGCAGGGGGGTCTCTTCTTCCATAAGGCGCTTGAGGACGCTCTGGTGCGCCGCGATATGGCGGCGTTCCGGGCGGATCTTTCCATTGCTGAAATTACTGACCACCGCGCCGATCTGGTTCTCCATAATGAGATAAACCGACTCCCCGTCGATGCCGATATCGCCGTACTCATGGTCTCCTGCCGCCGGGATTACGGCATAAAGATATTTCCCTTCATTTTTCGTTTCTTTGCCGCCCATATTGCCGTCCCCCCTTGTGCTTCCTCGTTATATTTCACCCGCGGCGCTGCGTGTCAGCTTAAGGAATTTGACAGACTTGATAAGGCTTTCCTCCAGTTTTATTTCCAACAAAGCGCTGCATGTATAGCACTTTACCTGCCCCTCATAGTCACTGTAAGTCTCATCGAGGTCGATGGTATGACCGCAGGATAGACAGTTGATCTTCATTCTATATCCTCCCTTTCCATTACCGAGTCTCTGTCTATTACCGAGTCTCTGAGCCCGTAGGCAACAATGTTGAGTTGCTTGTCCACCCGGAGTAAGTACGTGTGGCAATCGAGCACTTTTTTCCGCACGGGCAATCCTAATGCGCTTATGGTCGGATTAGGCACATAGACATCTGCTTCAGCCTCCCACGTTCCCTTTTCGGAGTCCATCAGCGCCAGCTTTGTGACGCTCACCTTCTTAGCGTCCACCATCTTCTTCAAGAAGTTGGCGACAGCATCTCTTACGTCCTCAATAGGCGGCAACTTACGTTCTGCTTCAGGGCCGGCCGTGGAGAGCACCGGTTCCGACATTTTGACTGTATCCAATATGTTCGCCATCGCGTCGCCTTTCTGTGGTTACTTCGCCCGAACCGGTCTCCAGGACATTCATGGGATATTTCATCCTTTCCTCCGGGCGCAACGACTCAAATGGCTTTCCCAGGCTTCCTCCAGCCACTGCCGGCGCAGCCGCCGGTTGACCAGGGCGATGATCTCGTGTTGGACCCGCCGCGCTTCCCCGGCACCCAGGAAAAAACCCGTATGCGTCCGGCAGGCCCGATGACCCGTCACGCACCGGTTAGTCGGAATGTGGTGTGAATCACAGATGGTCAGCATATCGTCCCAGTCCTTTCAGTATCGGATCTTGAACGGCCCCGTCGTTGTCCGTGGGGCCTCCGTCGGTCCCTCCGGTCCCCTCGGTCCGGGGACAGGCCGGCGAACGCCTTTGGCTTCCAGAGCACTAAAGATCTCCTGCCTTGCCGCCTCGATGTCCTGGAAGCGCTGATCAATCTTTCGCACCCTTTCCAGGGCGCTCTGTTTCTCCTTCCCCCGGCGGAACTTTTCCATCTCGAGAATGCTGAGCTTCATATAGGCCTTGTAAGGAATAGTGCCTTCATCCACACGGCCGGAGAGCGTCCTGATGTCCTGCACGCCTTTCATGATTCTCTTCGTCATTGGCGATCCTCTTTACCTTTCTCCTTGGCCGGTTTTGCGGACCCGCAGAACTTGCGGATCACCTCTTCCACCTTCTGCATCATGACCTGCACACCTCTCATAATCCTCTTCATCATTGGCGATCCTCTTTACCTTTCACCCTGGCTGGCCTTGCGGGTCCGCAGATCTTGTGGATCACTTCTTCCACCTTCTGCATCATGACCGGTTGGCCGCCCCGGGTAATCTTGGCGGTATCTGTGGCCAGGACATCCCGGCATACCATCTGAAAAAACACATCGCCCCCTCCGGCGCGCCGGTTCTGAGACGCAAGGATCCGGCCGATGGCGATCCCCGCCCGGATGGTCGGACGGTTGTTATTCACCCCGAAACTCCGTAATTCTCGGACAATATCCACAATCCGTTCAGCGTCTTCCCGGGGGAGTCCCGATTTCCTCATAACGATCAGGATCTCCGTATCCCGGTCATAGTGTTCCAACTGGATGGTGATCAGGCGGTCCATCAGGGCATCCTGGGTTTTGTGGACCCCGGCGTATTCTTCGGGGTTGGAGGTAAAGATCGCCCGGAACTCGGGATGCACGGCCATATACCCCTCCCCGGAGCGGCGCAGTTTCGGCAGATTCAGAATCCCCTCGGAAAGGACGCTGAGGAGGGCGTTGTTCGCTTCCGGCCGGGACCGGTTGAATTCATCGTAAATGAGGATTTCCCCTCGCTCACAGGCGGTGGTCAACCGGTTGTCCACCCAGAGGTTTTTCATTTCTTCCTCTGTCTTCAGGACCGAGTGGATATAATTGTCGACAACTTTGTTTTTCCGGTAACCGGAGTCCTTGCCCACGAGATCGGAAGTGCCGAATTCATCGTCCCCGTGAACCAGGGTGACAGGACGACCGAGCTTGGAGGCCACGTGGAAGGCGAGGGTCGTCTTTCCCGTTCCCGCCACGCCGGAAAAATGGACGGGATAACCCGCCACCAGGTAGGCTAAAGCCCGCTCCGTGACCTGCTCCACATAGGGAGATGAAACAAAGGCGCCGCTGGCTTCGGGTTGAACACTGTCTTCCCCGGCCGATACGCGCACTGTTGATGTGCTGACGACTCTTACGGCATTTTTATTCATGAACTCCTTTCTCCTTCCTTAGTTGTTCAATAATCCATCCTGTTCCCCGGCACTTCAGACAGGCCATTGCCGGGGCCGAGGCGTCATTGCCAGAACCTTTACACACAGGACAAGAGACAGTTGGCTGCAGAGATTGGGGAACGAAGCCCCTGCCGCCGCAGGTGGTACATGTAAGGGTTTTAACGGCCCCTGTTCCCCGGCAATGAGCGCAGGCGACAGCCGGCGCCTTGACCAAGACTTCGCCGCTTCCCCCACAAACACAACATGTGGAAAGGGAAGACATGATATCGAAAGGATCTCTGCCCCGGCCACCGCAAAAGGCGCAGGTCAGTTCCTCAAATACCACCGAGTCACGGCTTAGATTTGTTCGCACCATACAAGCCTCCTCCTTGACCATTCTCCGACTTAGGAGCTGCGGGTATTAAATTTCCTGCCCCGCTTCGCCTTGGTCGCTGCTTTGGCGGGTTTTTCATCCAGCCAGATCTTCTCTTCGCTCTTCTGAAACGGTGGCTTAGAGGTGCTGACAGACGGCGGGGCCTTGACCTCGGGGGTTTCGACCGCCGGGGCTTCAAGCGCCGCTGCGACCGTCTTCTTTTCTTCTTGTTTTTTCAGTGGTTCCTTGAATGTGACCGGTGGCTTTTCTGTCTTGATCTCAGGCGCTGCCACCGCCTTCTTCAGTGCTGCTTCCATCGGGGGCGCCATGGGTTTTACGACCACCGGTTTCTTCTTCATCGGAACGGGAACGGGCCGGGACTTTCCGGGACGCTCGCCGCGCCAGGCAAGCCGGGCCCCCACCAGGTCATCCGCCGTCTCTTTGCGCAGGCCCGCGACCTGTCTTCTCATTTCTGATAGAAAGACTTCCCGGTCATGTCTTCCCTTCCGGGCCATATCATTCCTGTCTCTGGAAAATTCACCCAGCAGGGAGTTGACCTCATCGATCATGGCGGCCACAAAGGCTTCCCGCTCCCCACTGGTCTTTTTCGCCATCGCGGTGTGGGCAGCGGCGAAATAAGCCTGCATGGCCGAAACCGCGGTGGTCAGCTCCCTGGCATCCCGCGCCATCTCCTGCAGCAGCGCCTCTCGCGCACCCCGCAGGGTCTCTATTTCTCCACGCAAACGCGTCATGTCATCGGTCAGTTTGCCCATGATGATCCTCCCTCACCTTCTCCGAACGTGAAAAACCTGTGCAAGGCGGAGGCTCAAAAGCCCCCGCCCCACAGGCGACATTACCTTACTCTCAGGCTGGAGCTGCGGCACTGGCGGTCAGGCCAATCGCCTCAGCGTACTTGAGGTAGGTCTCAACCGAAGCAATCACCACTCTCGCTTCGATAGAAAGCAGCTCAATGCCGACCAGAGATACTTTCACCCAGGCATCGATCACGATTCCTTTGTCCAGGATCCGATCGACAACTTCCGCCAAACTCGAAGAATCTGTTGATTTCTGTACTTTAGCCATCACTATTTCCTCCCTTTCGTTATGTTATCGGTTATCGTTTATTTTGCTTTACCGAACCAAACCTGAGAGGCGCCCGCAAGATCGGCAGCGTTCTCTTTTCTCATCCTGCCGACCTGCCTCTTGATCCTTGATACATACGAGGCCCGCGCTTTCCCGGTTTTTCTGGCCATCGTGGCGTGGGCGGCGGCAAAGTCAGACTGCATGGCTGAAACCGAAGAGGCCAGATCCTTGGCCCCGCGTGCCAGCTCCTGCATCAGCGCCCCCCGATCACTCCGCAAGGCGTCTACCTCCCCGCGTAAACGGGTCATGTCATCGGTCAAATTACCCATAATGATTTTCCCTCATTTTCTCCAGATACTGAAAGACCCATGAAAGGCGGGCGCATCAGAAGCCCCGCCCCACGGGTATCCTTTACCTTAAGCTTAGGCCGGAGCGGCTGCACTGGCTGTCAGACCAATCGCCTCGGCGTATTTAAGATAGGTCTCGACCGAAGCAATCACCACCCTCGCCTCGATGGAAAGCAACTCGATACCAACCAGGGATACCTTAACCCAGGCATCGATCACGATACCTTTGTCGAGGATCCGGTCGACAACTTCTGCCAAACTCGATGAATCTGTTGATTTCTGTACTTTTGCCATCGCTATTTCCTCCTTGATGTGTTGTTATTATGAACTTTCCGAAAACCATCAGCATGCATGCCTGTCTTCTATGAACTATGGAAGCAAGACGTATGCCAAGCCGCCAAGATAAGCATGATAAACGTTAACTTCCCGTATTAAAAGAATAATTCTGAAGGAAAGAAGGTGCTTTAAACGCTCTCGGAGGAGGTTAGGGAATCGTAACTATGGAATCCATTCCTGCGATGACGGGAAATCTTTCCCTACCGGCAGGCATAGCGGGTAATTATGCTCACAATCTCATCATGATCGAAGGGCTTGCCGACGAAGGCGACGACCAGACCCGCCTGGAGGACCCCTTGAATGGTCGGATCATCCTGGTAGAAGTAGCCGGAAACGATGACGATCGGCAGATGGACATTGGTTTTACGGAGCTTCCGGGCCAGTTCGAGACCATCAATGTCCGGCAGTTTGGCGTCTAAAAAGGCCATGCCGAATTTATTGCTTTCTATCAGGGCCATGGCTTCCCGGGCGCTCAAGGCTTTCATGCTGGTAAAACCCGCTTTGCGGATGATATTTTCAAGAATCCAGCACATCTCCGGCTCGTCATCCACAACGAGAATCGGGGCGTATTTTTCGTTCATGATTCACCTCCACCAAAACGGGCGGGCAATTTTACGGTAAAGACACTGCCCCGGCCTTCAACACTTTCCGCGCCAATGGTTCCCCGGTGCTGTTTTACGATGGAATAACAGAGAGACAGGCCGAGGCCGGTCCCTTGTCCCACGATGGAAGTCGTATAGAAAGGATCGAATATCTTCCCGATTTCCATCGTGGAGATGCCGCAACCGGTGTCCGTAACCTGCACCCGGACCTCTGGAGGATCCGTCTTCACATCAATTCCCAGGCGCCCACCGGTGGGCATGGCGTTGATGGCGTTCAAAAAAAGATTCATGAAGACCTGTTGGAGCAGGATGGCCACCCCTTGCACCATGATTGGCTCTTTGGGAAAGGATGAGGTCATTTCAATCTTGTGGATCTTGGCGTGATAGGTTACCAGGGTCAGGGTTTCCTTGATCAGGGACACGAGGTTGACAAGGGTTGTCCGAGTCGTCGTGGAAGGATGGGAATATTTGAGGAGATTCTCGATGATGACCGAGGTCCGCTGGATGCCCTTGTGGATCTTTTCCGCGCACTCCCGGTGAAACTCCGATGTGCCGTCCTCTTCCATAAGAAACTGGGCGCTGGACGAGCAGATGGCCAGGGGATTCCTGATTTCATGGGCGATGCCGCCCGCCATAACCCCGAGGGCGGCAAATTTCTGGGATTGATGCAGTTCCATCTCAAATTTCCTTCTCTCCGTCAAATCCCGGCCTACGGCCACGACGCCCGCCGTCTGATTGGAACTGTCACTGTCCTTCATGGGAGAAAAGACCCAGGAAACGAGAATGAAGGTCGCCTGCTTGGTCCGCAAGGGGCATTCCTTCATCTGGGCGTACTTATGGGTATCAATGCGGGAAAAAATATTCCGGATATCCTTGCAGTCCTCATCGGTGCAGAAGTCGGTAAAATAGTGTTCCCGCGCCTCCGCGACGGGATAACCGGACAGTCTTTCCGCCGCCGCGTTCCACGTCAGAATCCGGCCTTTCTTGTCTGTGGACAGGAGGAGATCGCTGGCGCTCTCCACGATGCTCGCCAGGTGCTGCTCCACCTGCCGCACCTCCTCGCTCAGACGCACCTGCTCCGTCACATCGTCCATGAGGAGGACGGCTCCTTCCACCTGACCCTGCCAGGAGAAGGGCAGGAGGCTGTAGTAATAGATGCGGATGGGCACCCCGGGGGCGCGGTAGGTCATCCGCTCCCCCTTGACCGATTGATTATTTTCGATGACCTGGCAGATGCGCTTGGTAATATCCATCTGGTCGAGAATGACGGTGGGGAAAACCTCTTCCAGCCGGTAGCCGATGGTATTGGCGAGGGTCCTTCGGCCTTTTTCGAGAAAATTGCGATTCGCCGAGACAATGCACATATTTTGATCGATCAGGAGGACGGACGAGGGAATGGCGTCCAGGAGCATGGTGTAGAGTCGTTCGTACCGTCCTGAAAGTTCATGGCTTGCTGCTTTCGGGGTTTTATCTTCCATCGGTAACCTCTCCTTTCACTTCGCCGGGGCGAGCTCGGTGGTGACAAAATTATAAGGCGGCCAAGGGCCGCTGAGCAGGGCCTTGGCGTCTCCGTTTTCCGCTACCCGTCCGAAGGTTTCCCGGAAACGGTTGACCTTGCTTTCCGGTGTCAGAAAATAGAGGGATAGAATGACAGCACCGTTTTTCGTATCCGTTTCTGCCCGGTGTCTGGCGTAAAGACCGGAAAAGGCCTGGATATAGCGATCGATAAGGGCCTGGTAACCCTGTAACGTCTCCTCTTGCATTTGGTAATGGACCTTCCGGAGGACAAGATAGGCGCGACCGTCAACCGACTGTTCATCCTTCGGCTGCGCCGTTGTTCCCGCGGTAGAAAGAGCGTCTCGCCCCTTCATCGTCTCCTCCTGCCGGGGACGCCACTCCTTTTCGGGAAGAAGTATCCGGATGCCCATTTCGACATGGCCTTCCAATTGTGCAAGCAGGGTCTCATACTGACGCTGCCTATCCTTCAAGGCGTTCCGAATCGCCTTAATTCCGTTGAGGAAACAGCCGTATCTCATGGGGACAACCGCCTGCAGGCGATGGAGATCCTCCACAACTTTGCTATAGACCAGGAGTTCCGAAACGGGCGGCGCGCCCTCTTCGACGTCCAGCTCCGATACGGCCGCGCACAGTCCATGACCGGCGACAAAGGACACCGCCTGGCCCTTCATCCCCGTCATGGACACGCCGACAACCGCCGGCTCTTTCACGATGCCGTATAATAGATAAGCCATTATTCCACTTTCTACAAAACCGGGGCGAAATGATAGGGCGGCCAGGGACCGGAAAGCTCAAGCAAAAGTCCTGCGTCTTGATAAGCGGCGTTCCAGTCGGAAAGCAGGCGCTGCAGGTCCGCCATGGACCCGTCGGGAACGAGCAGGGCGCCGTGGAAAAACATCTCCTCGTCCCTTCCCGTGACATCCCGCGACTGGAGACGACATTCACTGAACCCCACGGACATCTTCTTCACGACGCTTAAGATATCTCGCCCCATCTCTTTCAGCCAGGCTGCCACATCCTTGTCCACGGCTCCTTTGATTTTCTGCTCTAAAAAATAGCGTTTACCGGGAGAAAGCCCTGCCAATTGTTCCTTTTCCGCCGCCAGGCGGGCCACCGTCATTCGCGCCCGGGCCTGGGGCCGATCCACATATCCCTTGAGAGTCCATTCATTTTTATCGATTGTATCCTGGAAAAGCTTCATCAAGACGTCCTGGCGCTGCCTCAGTGGTTCCGCCGCGGCTTCTATTGAAGAAAAGACCGTGCCGAAACGAACGGGCAGCACCGGACCCTGCTCCATCACGGTCAGGACGACCTCTTCATGACGGAGCGCCCGGGGCGCCACCCACTTCAGATCTTCCATTTTTCCCTGGGCCTCGGGACCGGAGAAGTCCTCGATATTAACCTCTGCAAGGACGGCGGCGACCTCCCCGATGACCTCGATAAAAAGGGGATATTCCCCGTCGATCCCTGTCCCGGCGATCTCCGGACGGGGTACGGCCGGAGTCAGGCAAAAAAGATAGATCCCCAGGCTCATCCCATCCCCCCGCGCACTTCCTGAAGGGCGGTCTCGATATCCTGGCGCCGGATGAGGATGGCCGTCTCCCCGTCCCCTGTTTTTTCCAGGGTCTTCACGGCGCGGCGTACTGCCGTCATGGCCGCCTTGCGGACGACGGCGGCAATGTCGGCCCCACTAAATCCCTCTGTATTTCCTGCCAATTCGGATACTTGTACTTCTTTCGCCACAGGCTTTTGACGGAGATGGACGGCAAAGATCGCTTCCCGATCTTGCTGGTCCGGCATCATCATCTCCACGACGTCATCGAAGCGTCCCGGCCTGAGGACCGCGGCGTCCAGCATATCCAGGCGATTCGTCGCCCCCAGGACGAGGACCCCCCGGAGTTCGTCGATTCCGTCGAACTCGGCCAGGAACTGGCTCAAGATCCGTCCCGAGACATGAGAATCCGACGCCCCGGCGCTCCGGGTGGGGACGAGGGCGTCGATTTCATCGAAGAAGATGATACAGGGGGCCGCCTGCCGGGCCTTGTGAAAGATTTCCCGGACCCCCTTTTCCGACTCCCCGACCCATTTCGACATCAGGGCCGGCCCCTTGACGGAGATGAAATTCACCTGGCTCTCCGTGGCAATCGCCTTGGCCATCATCGTCTTGCCGCAACCCGGGGGGCCGACGAGAAGAATCCCCTTGGGCGGCGTCACGCCTCCCTTTTCAAAAAAGTGGGGATACTTCAGGGGCCATTCCACGGCCTCGATCAGGCGCTCCTTCAGGGAAGACATCCCTCCCACATCATCCCAGTGGATATTCGGAGATTCGACAAACACCTCCCGAATGGCAGAGGGCTCGATCTCCCGCAGGGCGGACAGGAAATCCTCCATCCGCACCTCGAGTTTCGCGAGGGTTTCGTAGGGAATCCCGGCCTGACCGAAATTGATTTCCCCCATGATCTGACGCAGGCAGCTCATGGCCGCCTCCCGGCAGAGGGCCTCTAAATCCGCCCCGACGAAGCCATGCGTGATTTCCGCCAGATGCTCCATCCGGACGTCTTCCGCCAGAGGCATCCCCCGGCTGTGGATCTCGAGGATCTCCAGACGGCCGCGCCGGTCCGGGATCGGAATGACGATCTCCCGGTCGAACCGGCCCGGACGCCGCAGGGCCGGGTCAAGGGCATTGGGGATGTTGGTGGCGGCAATGACGATGACGTTCTGTCTTTTGTTCAGGCCGTCCATGAGGGCGAGGAGCTGGGCGACGACCCGCTTTTCCACGTCTCCGACAACGTTTTCCCGGCGGGGGGCAATGGCGTCGATCTCGTCCAGGAACAGGATGCTCGGTCCCTTTTTGGTTGCCTCTTCGAAGATCTTCCGGAGATGGGCCTCGCTTTCACCGTAGAACTTGTGGATGATCTCCGGCCCGCTGATGGAAAAGAAATTGGCCTCCGTCTCGTGGGCAATGGCCCGGGCGATGAGGGTCTTCCCGCACCCCGGGGGGCCGTAGAGGAGCACGCCCTTGGGCGCGTCGATCCCGAGGCGCTCAAAAACCTCTGGATACCGGAGCGGCAGTTCGATCATCTCCCTGATCCGCTGGAGCTGGGATTTCAGACCGCCAATGTCTTCATAGGCCAGGGTTCGGCTGCCCCCTTCTTCACCCTGGGACTTGCCGATGACCAGGATGGTGGCCGGGTTGATGATCACCGGACCCTTGGGCGTAACGGATTCGACCTTGAAGAAGGCGGCGCGGCTGCCGAACAGGGCCGCCTGGATCTTGGCCCCCTCCAGGACCGGCAGACCGTCCAAAAGGCTCCCGATGTATTGCAGATCCCGTTCCGCCGGGGTGACATTGGTCGGCGTCAGGACGATCCGTTCCGCCGGACGGCACTTCATCTTGCTGATCTTCACCGTTTCATCGAGGCCGACGCCGGCGTTCTCCCGGGTCAGGCCGTCGAGTTGGACCCGCGACTGGCCGCGGATTTCCTGATAGGCGGGCATGACCTTGCAGAGGGCCTTGCGTTTGCCCTCGACTTCCACCGTGTCTCCTACGACAGCCTCAAGCCGTTCGAGGTCTTCCGGTCCCATCCGGGCCAGGGCGCGGCCGACATCCTTGGTCAATGCTTCCGTCACTTTCAACTTGATAAACGGTTTTTCAGTCTCTTTCATGATTCCTCACCTGTCCTTGATCATGCCTTTTCACAGCGGATGGTCACGATGCCGTTGTTGCAGGTCACCTTGATCCTGTCTTTGGCGGGGGAATGACTAAGGAGGACCTCTTTCCGGTACTTCTTCTCCCCCTTATCGGCTGAAATCGTCAGGACATCATCCCGGACATCGATTTTTATATCCCCCGTTCCCACGCCGGGCATTTCCGCGATCAGGGTGGTGGCGTCCTCGTCTTCGAAGACATCAATGAGGGGTTCATGGATCTCCTGGACCACCGCCTCGCCGGTTTTCTTGTCCTTCCGGATGTTTCCGAAGGGTTCCACTTTGATGGCATCATCCTTCCCGCCGAGGCCTGTTTTCAGGCTGAAACCATAGACCCCCTTGACGCCGCCTTTCTTGGTAGGGAAGGTAAATTCGCCCTTTTTGGTGACGGTTTCCCCTTTCTCCGAGATCTCGTTCAGCTTTTCGGCGATGTCGGTCAAACCGCTCAGGATGCGACCGAAACGATTCTCGCCCCCCGCCGCCTCCCCGCTGGCGCCCCCTTTGTCCCCCCGGTCCTGCTTTGCCGTCCGGCGCTGAGAAAGGCGCTCCCCCGCCTCGGACAAGTCCCCTAAATTATTTATAAAACCCGCCAGGCTACTGAAAATGCCTCCCCCGATGTCTCCCCGGTCCTCACCCGGATTCTTGCCGGCTGTCTTACGTTTTGTCGTCATTATTCCCTCCGTTCCGTTGAATGCCGAATTTTTTTACCTTCGTATGAACAGTTTTGTAATCCACCTGCAGCAACCTTGCCGCCTTGGCCTTGTTTCCCCCTGTGAAGCGCAGGACTTCTTTCAATACCTCCCTTTCCACGGCAAGGACGCTCTGCCGGACAATTTCACTCAATGATGCATTTTTCCAAGGCGTTCCCTGAACCTTCGGGGAAAAGGCAAGTCCGGGCACCTCAGCCCGCTTGATGCTGAGATCCTTTTCGGTGATCTCATCCCTGGCCACCAGGGTGGCCCGCCGGATCACCGACCGGAGCTGGCGGACATTCCCCGGCCA
>JBAZPO010000034.1 GCA_041648175.1 Desulfobaccales bacterium
GGAGAGCCGATCCTCCGTGCTACCCGAAGTGATATTTTAGTGACAAATGAACATACGGTCCGAAGCTGTAATTGAAGTAAAGAGCCTCCTAAAGGCCTACGGGAACATCGTGGCGGTGAACGGAATCAGCCTCGATGTGGCCAGGGGAGAGGTTTTCGGGATGCTGGGCCCCAACGGCGCGGGGAAGACCACCACGGTAGAGATAATCGAAGGGCTTCGCACCCCGGATAGCGGAACGGTGACGGTGCTTGGCATGGATGTTTCCAGAGACGTCCGCGCCATCAAGGAGCGCATCGGGGTACAGCCGCAGAGCCCGGCGCTTTTTCCGGGCCTGAACGTGTTAGAAATCCTTGACTTCTTCCGCAGCCTCTACACCAAAACCATACCTTCGGCTGAAGCCATCGATCTGGTTTCACTCCAGGAAAGCCGGAGGGTCGCTTTCAAGAATCTTTCGGGCGGCCAGAAGCAGCGGCTTTCGGTGGCGCTCGCCTTTATCAATGATCCGGACATCATCTTTCTCGATGAGCCAACCACCGGGCTCGATCCCCAGGCACGCCGTGCCATGTGGGAAGTGATCGAGAAGTTCCATCGGATGGGGAAAACGATCTTTCTGACTACCCATTACATGGAGGAAGCCCAGCGGCTGTGCGACCGGGTTGCCATTATGGATCACGGGCAGATCATCGCCATCGATAGTCCCCAGCGGATGATCGAAGAGCACTGCAAGGAGAGCGCCATTCAATTCAAGATGACCAATTCCCCCGGTCAGGAAGCCCTGGCAAGATTGACGGGCGTGACCAAGGCAGTGAATCACGATGATGATGATACCATCCTGTACACCGATCACATTCCCTCCACTATCGCCGCGCTGCTTGAACTGGCCTCATCGAGATCCTCCGAGCTATCGGAGCTGTTCATCCGGCAAGCCACGCTTGAGGACGTTTTTCTCAAGTTGACCGGGAAAAGGATAAGGGATTGAAAGCCTTCAAAAGCATATTCCTGGCACACTACAAGCAGTTCATCAGGGATCGAGCCGCCTTGTTCTTCACCTTTATCTTCCCGATCATGTTTATCATGATCTTCGGGTGGGCCTTCAGTGATCCCAAGACACAAACCTTCGATATAGGACTCGTTGATCAGGGCTCAACTCAAAGCGCTGGTTTCATTGAAAAAGGCCTCGACGCCGTTGTGATCGATGGGAACAAGGTTTTCGATGTCAAGAAAGGGGGGCTGGACGAGCAGTTGCAGTTGCTCCGGAATGGCGATCTGGATGCAGTGATAGTTATTCCAGAGGGGATGGCTGGTTCCTTGAGCCTGCGGCAGCCGGACGATATTCAGGTTTATTATGACCCCAGCCAAACTTCCAATCAGCAGATATTGATTCCCATCCTGTACCGTGTGACCGATGAGATCGATCGGGGCATGCAAGGGAGCGTCCGGCTCATCGGCATGGAAGAGAAGAGCGTTCAATCGCATGACTTGAGGTACATCGATTACCTTGTCCCCGGCATACTTGGCATGTCGCTTATGTTTACCGGCATCTTTGGAGGGTTGCCTATCATCCAGCAGCGACAGGCACACATTATCAAGCGCTTGGGATGCACACCTTTGCGGCGTTCGATGCTGATCTTTGGGGAGCTGGCTTTCCGAATGATCCTGGTTATCCTGACGGCGGCGCTGATAATTCTGGTAGGTCGGCTTGCATTCGGTGTGCAGATGGTCGGCAACTGGGGAAGCCTGGGCGGAATTGTGGTTCTGGGGACGATGGTCTTTGCCTGTTTAGGCTATCTAATAGCCGCTTTCGTCAAGACTGAGGAAGGCGCGATACCCATCATCAACGTGGTCACCTTCCCGATGATGTTCCTCTCCGGCACCTTTTTCAAGGTCACCAACATGCCCGGCTTCATTGAACCGGTGGTCAAGTTCTTGCCGCTTACCTATCTGGATGACGCGCTAAGGCAGATCATGGTGGATGGCAGTCCTTTGCATTCGATGATCACAGATATAGCGGTAATGGCGATCTGGACTGTCGTTTGCCTGGCGATCACCATCCGGTTCTTCCGCTGGGACTGAGCCCGCGAGCGCAAGTTTCCAATTACTTGACCGTAACTATCCTGAGCGAATCCGCGCTGCTGAACTGCCCAACTGATGATCCCTCAGTCAATATCACCGTATCCCCCTTCTTTGCCAGACCGGAGCCGAGTATTGAATCTAGCATTGCATCGTGCCATCGACCGTTTACGTTTTCCATGAGAATCGGGTAGACACCGTAGGAGAGGGCGGCGAATCGGCAAGTCGGTTCGTGGCTGCTGAACGCCAGAATCCAGCAGTTCGGCTTAAAGCGGGATATCCGCCGCGGGGTGCTGCCGGTATATGTAGGCGTCAAGACCAGGCGCACATTCAGCGAATAAATCGCGTCTATCACATTCAGGGAAAGCACATCTTCGATTGTCACATGCCTGCGGCCGCGAGCGTGCCTGAAATAGTCTTCCACAGGGGATGATATCGCTATGGCGCTCCGCTGCCGTTCCACGGATACGGCAATCTGGGCCATCATTTTCACGGTTTCCGAAGGGTACTTACCGATGGCGGTTTCCTCGGATAGCATCACCGCGTCCGTCCCATCCAGGATGGCATTCGCCACGTCTGTCGCTTCCGCCCGCGTTGGACGGACGTTTTCAACCATGGATTCCAGCATTTGAGTGGCCGTGATCACCGGCTTGCCACGGATATTCGCCTTGCGGATGAGCTTCTTCTGGGTCATGGGGACATCCTGTATCGGGATTTGCACGCCCAGGTCTCCCCGTGCAACCATAATCGCATCGGCAACCTCTAAGATTTCATCGATGTTTTTGACCGCTTCGGCTCGCTCGATTTTGGCCACAACACGGATCGTTTTTCCCTTTCCGCGAGCAAACTCCTTGACACGGATAATATCCTGGGCCTTTTCCACAAAGGACATGCCGAAGATATCTATCCCCTCTTCCAATCCGAAAGCCACGAATTCCAGGTCTCTATCTGTCAGCGGATCAGGGAGCACCCTGGCGTGGGGAAGATTCAAGCCTTTGTGAGAGAACAGCATGCCGCCGATGAGCACCTTGCAACTCACCTCGTCCCCCGATATTTCCTGGACTTTCAGTTGAATAAAACCATCATTGAGATATACAATGCCGCCGCGGGATACGCTTTGCGTAAACGCCGCAAACTCTACCGGCAGGAGCGAGGCGGTGCCTAAGATATTCCGGGTGGTGAGGGTCACGTTGCTGCCTTTCTTGAGGACGAGCGGTTCGCTTTCAAGCTTGCCGAGGCGAATCTTGGGACCGGGGAGATCGAGAAAGATCGTGACCGGGCGTTCCAGTTTTGCTGCTGTCGACCGGATGCGCTGGATGTCTTTTCGGTGGTTCTCAAGCTCTGCGTGGGCCAGATTCAGTCGAGCCACATTCATGCCGTTCCTGATCATTCGTTGCAGGACAGCGGTCGAACGGGATGTTGGCCCAATAGTGCAAACGATCTTGGTTTTGTGCGCAGGCAATTTCAAAATGGAATTCCTCCTAATATAGCACCAAGTTCAGAATGATAGTAAGTCACATCAAGGTTGACACGGCACTAGATATCGCGGACCGTTACTTCGGGAATCAAGCGAAGGAAATCTTCCTTCGTGCACAGGGCTGTGCCCGGCCTTAAAGTAGTTGCCGTGCCCGCAGCGACGGCGTAAGTGAGAGCCTCTTTCAGGTTGTGATTCCCCATGATACCATAAACGAATCCGGCTATCGCAGAGTCCCCCGCGCCGATGGTGTTTACCACCTTCACTTGCGGGGGAATAGCCAGGCATGCCTGGTTCTCTCCGATTAGCAGCATACCTTTTGCGCCCATAGAAACGAGCACTGTATCAATTCCGTTCTCGTGCACACTGCGAGCCGCATCGATGATTTCGTCCAGTTCTTGCAACTCCCTGTCCACCAGCCGGCTGAGCTCGTGCAGGTTGGGTTTGATGATATCAGGGGAAGCTTGAATGCCTGTTTTCAGTGTGTCTCCATCGGTGTCCAGCAGGGCCTTGGCCCCGTTGTTCCTGACTATTTCAATGATCCTTCGATAAATCTCATGATTGATTCCGGGAGGGAGGCTCCCGCTGATTATCACGATTTCCGGTTTTTCAAGGCTTTCGACTTTGCGGATCATCTGCATCAGCTCGTATGGTTTGATCTCCGGACCCCGGTCGCTGAACGTGAACTGATTACCGGAGCTTGTGTCGTTAATGATGATGTTGGTGCGGGTCTCTCCCGAAATGCGCGAAAAGTCGCATCCGATTCCCTCATTGAGCAGCCGTCCTTCCAGTTCCTCTCCGGTGAATCCGCCAACAAAGCCCAGCGCCTTGTTGGGCAAGTCCAGCATCCGAAGAACCCTTGAGACATCCACCCCTTTGCCCCCGGCATACCGTTCTTCTTTGGCAATCCGGTTAGTATCGTCAAGCTTTACCCGCTCAACCCATAATGTGCGGTCCAGGGCAGGATTGAGCGTTATGCTGTAGATCATATCTCCTCCGGGGGCAACCATGCGGAGTCATTCAATGCGCAAGCTTTCTGATTGCAAATTCAACGCCATCGTATCATCAATTCGGAGCAAAATCAATACACTGCATTGCTTGATAATCCGTGGCTTTTTTGAGGCCATAGCTCATCTGTCATTGTGGGGAGTCCTGTAGGGGCGATTCATGAATCGCCCTTCGCCAAATCCCCCTCTGACACCAAAACGTCTTTGCGAGGAGCGCAGCGACGAAGCAATCTCAGGGCAAGGGGAGGGGAAGTGGAATCACTGAGCGAGGTGGAAGCAAAGGCTCTGGCCAATTGAACTGATTGCCCATTATGGCGCGCCTGGGGGGATTCGAACCCACGGCCTTAGCCTTCGCAGGGCTACGCTCTATCCAGCTGAGCTACAGGCGCTTGTTACGTTGTGCAAAGACCGCTTACCCTCTGAGAGTAAGTTTATTGGTGCCGAAGGAGGGATTTGAACCCACACACCCTTTCGGGCACTGCGCCCTGAACGCAGCGCGTCTGCCAGTTCCGCCACTTCGGCAATTTGCAGGGAATTCTACTGGAGCGGGCTTGTAATCAAAGGTACTTTTGGTTTTGCCTTTCAAGCCATGTATGCTGTTTTATCGACTAATCCTATGCACAGATGATTTTAGCAGTAACGCTTATGGTCTGCAACTGCCAAGATAAATCCGAATCCAGCGATTGAGTTATCATTTCTTGCTCGGAGACTCGTCCGGTGCGAGTGCATGGGAATAGGAATCGCGGCGGCGGATGCTGTATACTGGAATGAAAAGGACGTAGCGACATTAGAGGGCCAGAGCTTTTGATAACTACAACGAAGGACTTGAAGCAACGGAAGGTGATTTAAAGAAAAGCTGGTTTCTCAGAGACGGATAAGAAAATGGGGATAAAGGGGTTTATGTAAAATTTATGAAAATCATCGAATGGCAAGACAAAAACATCCGGATGCTTGACCAGACCAAACTCCCTCTGGAAGTGGTCTTCCTTGAGCTTTCCGATCTTCCACAGGTTTGCGAAGCAATCAAGTCCCTGCGGATTCGAGGGGCTCCGGCCATTGGCGTGGCTGCCGCCTACGGGTTTGCAATGGGGGCAAAAGCCATCGAGGCTAAATCAAAGCAGGAATTTTTAGCCGAACTGGAGCAAGTCTCCAAGTCTCTGGCCGCTACCAGACCTACGGCGGTCAATCTCTTCTGGGCGCTCGAGCGGATGAACCGGGTGGCTCAAGCCGGATCGAATGTGGCTAAAATCAAAGAGGCGCTCTTGAGAGAGGTGAGCCTCATCGAGCGAGAGACCGATGACGCCGACCGCCGCATGGGCAGATTTGGAGCTGAGCTTATCGAGGATGGGTTCACAATCCTGACCCACTGCAACGCCGGAGCGCTGGCGACGGCCGGATTCGGCACGGCTTTAGGGGTAATCAAAGCCGCCCACAATCAGGGCAAAAAGATTCAGGTCTTTGCTGATGAAACCCGCCCCTTGCTTCAGGGCGCGCGCATCACTGCCTGGGAACTGATGCAGGAAAAGATACCAGTAACCCTGATCACCGATAACATGGCAGGGCATTTCATGAGCCGGGGCAAGATCGACTGCGTGGTGGTGGGGGCGGATCGAATCACCGCGAGCGGCGATGTGGCCAACAAGATCGGTACCTACAGTGTGGCGGTTCTGGCCAAAGAGAACAAAGTCCCTTTTTATGTGGCTGCGCCGATGAGCACTATCGACTTCTCTTTGAAGTTGGGAGAGGAGATTCCCATTGAAGAGCGCAACCCCGATGAAGTAACTCGAATCCGTGGAATTTGCGTTGCGCCGGAGGGAGTGAAGGTGGCCAATCCGGCTTTTGATGTAACGCCGCATCGATACGTATCTGCTATAATCACAGAAAAGGGCGTGGCGCGCAGGCCGTACCGTCAGAGCCTGAGAAAGTTGTCAGAGTAATATTGTAGGGGCGAACCCCTGTGTTCGCCTCATGCCAAGATCGAGAAAGGAGAATACCATGCCGCAGGCTAAAATCGGAGTCATCGGAGGGACTGGCCTTTACCAGATAGAAGGGATGACCGATATCGAAGAGGTCAAGGTCAAAACCCCTTTTGGCGATCCCAGCGATTCAATCATCACCGGCGCGCTGGAAGGTACGCGAATCGCCTTTCTACCACGGCATGGCCGAGGTCATCGCATCACACCCACTGAACTGCCCTCGCGGGCCAATATCTACGCGCTGAAATCGCTGGGTGTGGAGCGGATCATCGCCGTTAATTCCTGCGGCAGCTTCAAAGAAGAACTGAAGCCGCGCGATCTGGTAATCCCGGATCAGATCATCGACCGCACCCGTGGGAGACTGAACACTTTCTTTGGACATGGCATCGTGGCCCATATTCCCTTTGCCGAGCCCTTCTGCCCGGCTCTGAGTCAGATTCTATATCAGGCAGCCCAGGAGGCCGGGGCAAAGGTTCACAGAGGTGGCACCTTTATCGCCATGGAAGGCCCGCAGTTTTCCACCAAGGCAGAGTCCCGCCTCTACAAATCGTGGGGGGCTGATATCATCGGGATGACGGTGCTGCCGGAGGCCAAACTTGCCCGCGAAGCGGAAATTTGCTATGCCGTGGTCGCTTGCGTCACCGATTACGACTCCTGGCACGAAGCACTTGAGCCGGTCAAAATCGAGGAGATTCTGAGTATACTGGCGCAAAACATCGGGAGGGCCAAAGCCATCATCAAGACTGCCGCCGCTCATATTCCCGCAAAAAGAAATTGTGAATGCGCCGGCGCACTCGCGACTGCCATCATCACAACGCCGGAGATGATTCCAAATCAAACCAGGAAGAACCTGGAACTGCTGATCGGGAAGTATCTGAAATAAGTGATCAAGTAGCAAAAGCCTTTTCTCATTTCATTGGAGGACGATAGTGCGAATAAGTACCATTGAAGGAAGGGACCTCTCTGAGGCATTTTTTCATTCCTGCCGCAAAGTGATGGAAGACGGCTACGAATATGTGATCGATAAAGGGAGCTTCGAAGGAACAAGGAGAAAGGAACTTGACTTCGCTGTTATCCACATTGAGAAGCCGGGCATGAGGCCTCTTGTGCCCGATGTCCCGCAGGGCGTGCCGCCTCCAACCAGTGATGATTACATCAATGAATACATGGCTTACCTCATAACGGATTCCAAACAGCCTAATGAGTTATATACTTACGGTGAAGACCTGGCCCCCCAAATAGGGACTGTGATCAGCCGCTACAAGGAGGACGGACCGGAGTGCAACCAGTTGTGCATGACGGTCGGGAACAGGGGGTCTCTTGATCTTGAGCACCCGCCATGCCTGCGGCTGGTCGACACCCGGATCAGATACGGCAAACTGCACTTTATTGTGTATTTCCGAAGCTGGGATTTGTGGGCTGGCTTTCCCACCAATCTCGGCGGACTCCAGCTCCTCAAGGAGTACATGTCCAGCGAGATTGGTGTTGAAGATGGGGAGATGATCTGCGTGAGCAAGGGCTTGCACCTCTACGAGTACTGCTGGGAACTTGCTGCTGCCGTGGCCGGAATCAGCCTGTAGCCCTCAGATGGCTCATTGACATAATGATACACAAATTTAGATAGCAAATGGCATTCTACCCTGAAACTATACCAAATGGAATGAGAGGATTCGGGGGCAACACCAGCATGGAATATTGTTGCTCATATGAGGAAAATCCTCGGATTAAGAGAAGAGATTATTGCTTGACAACATACTATTGATATGATACTATCTATCTGCTCAAGAACGATTTGTTTATCCGGATCGATGGGGGATAGTCAAATCAAAAGGCATAGTAATAAAGAGACAACCTGATAGCCTATTGAAAGTCTGATGGAAGCCAGTAGCGGCTGAAATAGATATCAGGCCGCTTTTTTTTGCTCTAATTACAAGATTTATTATAGGAATTCACTTGCACCTTAAAAAGTGAATAAAGTTTCTGATTTGTTCCTGCGCAAAAGCTACTAAGGGCACGCGGTGGATGCCTTGGTGCCAAGAGCCGAAGAAGGGCGTGGCTAGGCTGCGATAAGCCTCGGTTAGCTGTCAAGTAAGCTCAACCGAGGATACCCGAATGAGGCAACTCATCCAGGTAAAACCTGGATACTCCTAGTTGAACACATAGACTAGGTAGAGGGAACTGGGGGAACTGAAACATCTTAGTACCCCGAGGAAAAGAGATTATTCCCTGAGTAGCGGCGAGCGAAAGGGGAAAAGCCCAAACCTTGGTGACTTAACGGTCTTGGGACCTATGTCATCATGGGGTTGTAAGGCATAGCATGTTCTGACCCAAGAAGGGACGGAGAGTTACAAACCATAACCCTAGTCGAAGGTCTCTGGAAAGAGCAACCGTAGAGGGTGATAGTCCTGTAGGCGAAAGGGGGAGGCTCTCAGCTATGTTCTTGAGTACCACGGGACACGAGAAATCCCGTGGGAAACTGGGGTGACCACATCCCAAGGCTAAATACTCTTGGCGACCGATAGTGAACTAGTACCGTGAGGGAAAGGTGAAAAGAACCCCGGGAGGGGAGTGAAATAGACCTGAAACCGCGTGCTTACAAACAGTCAGAGGGTTGCCTTCGGGCGGCCTGATGGCGTGCCTATTGAAGAATGAGCCGGCGAGTTAATCTATGTAGCAAGGTTAAGCAATTAAGTTGTGGAGCCGTAGCGAAAGCGAGTCCGAATAGGGCATCTAGTTGCATGGATTAGACCCGAATCCGGGTGAGCTACCCATGGTCAGAGTGAAGTTTCGATAATATCGAAATGGAGGCTTGAACTCATCAATGTGGCAAAATTGTGAGATGAGCTGTGGGTAGAGGTGAAATGCCAAACGAACCCGGAGCTAGCTGGTTCTCCCCGAAATGCATTGAGGTGCAGCCTCGAGTATTGAACTTCGCAGGTAGAGCTCTGGATGAGCTAGGGGGCGAGAAGCTTACCAAACTCAACCAAACTGCGAATGGCGAAGTATCTTATCTCGGGAGTGAGACGGCGGGGGATAAGCTCCGTCGTCGAGAGGGAAACAGCCCAGATCATCAGCTAAGGTCCCTAAGTACAGGCTAAGTGGGAAAGGATGTGGGGTTGCCCAGACAGCCAGGAGGTTGGCTTAGAAGCAGCCACCCTTTAAAGAGTGCGTAATAGCTCACTGGTCGAGTGGCGCCGCGCCGAAGACTCAACGGGGCTAAAGCCTGTCACCGAAGCTATGAGCTCGATTTTATCGAGCGGTAGGGGAGCGTTCCCTTCAGCATTGAAGCTCTGACGTGAGTCAGTGTGGAGCGGAGGGAAGTGAGAATGTCGGCATGAGTAGCGTAAGGCGTGTACGAAACACGCCCACCGGATGCCTAAGGTTTCCTACGGAAGGTTAATCCGCGTAGGGTTAGTCGGGCCTAAGCCGAGGCCGAAAGGCGTAGGCGATGGATAGCTGGTTAATATTCCAGCACTGCCCGTCTTCGTTAAACCTCGGGGAGTACAGGAAGGTAGGTAGAGCGTCCCCATTGGACATGGTGCGTCTCCGATCGTAGGTGCGAGGGGAGGAAAATCCCCCCTTGCTTAAGCCAAGGAAAGGGGAAAGCTGCGGGGCAACCCAAAGCGATTCGACTGAACCTACACTGTCTAGAAAAACCTCGTTGTTTGAAGACGAGCACCCGTACCGTAAACCGACTCTGGTAGGCTGGGGTAAGTACCCTAAGGTGTTCGAGAGAATCCTCGTTAAGGAACTCGGCAATCTAACCCCGTAACTTCGGGAGAAGGGGTGCCCTTGAGAGTGAAAAGACTTGCTCTTGGAGCTTTTGAGGGTTGCAGTAAGAAGGCCCAAGCGACTGTTTAACAAAAACACAGGTCTCTGCTAAAGCGTAAGCTTATGTATAGAGGCTGACGCCTGTCCAGCGCCGGAAGGTTAAGGGGAGAGGTCATCCCGATTCGTCGGGAGAAGCTTTGAACTGAAGCCCCGGTTAGCGACGGCCGTAACTATAACGGTCCTAAGGTAGCGAAGTCCCTTGTCAGGTAAGTTCTGACCTGCACGAATGGCGTAACGACTTGGGCGCTGTCTCAACGAGGAACTCGGCGAAATTGAAGTGCGCGTGAAGATGCGGGCTACCCGCGACTGGACAAAAAGACCCCGTGGAGCTTTACTATAGCTTGGCATTGGATTGAGTCTTATCATGTGTAGGATAGGTGGGAGGCTGAGAAGCCCTGGCGCTAGTTGGGGCGGAGCCAACGGTGAAATACCACTCTTGTTAAGTTTCGATTCTAACCCTTGATCAAGCAAGGAGACAGTGCCAGGTGGGTAGTTTGACTGGGGCGGTCGCCTCCTAAAAGGTAACGGAGGCGCCCAAAGGTCCCCTCAAGGTGGATGGAAATCACCTGTAGAGCGCATTGGTATAAGGGGGCTTGACTGTGAGACTAACAAGTCGAGCAGAGACGAAAGTCGGGCAAAGTGATCCCACGGTGCTGCGTGGAAAGGCCGTGGCTTAACGGATAAAAGCTACCCCGGGGATAACAGGCTTATGGTGCCCAAGAGTTCACATCGACGGCACCGTTTGGCACCTCGATGTCGGCTCGTCACATCCTGGGGCTGGAGAAGGCCCCAAGGGTTGGTCTGTTCGCCCATTAAAGTGGTACGCGAGCTGGGTTCAGACCGTCGTGAGACAGGTCGGTCTCTATCCGTCGTGGGCGCAGGAGATTTGAGAGGATCTCTCCCTAGTACGAGAGGACCGGGAGGGACAGACCTCTGGTTTGCCAGTTGTCCCGCCAGGGGCATTGCTGGGTAGCTATGTCTGGATCGGATAAGCGCTGAAAGCATCTAAGTGCGAAGCCGGCCTCAAGATGAGATCTCCCACTGGGTAACCAGGTAAGACCGCAGCGAGACTAGCTGCTTGATAGGCGGCATGTGTAAGCGGAGCAATCCGTTGAGCTAAGCCGTACTAATCGGTCGAGGGCTTTTGCCAGGAATGAAACAGAAACTTTATCCATCGCGGGGTGGAGCAGTGGAAGCTCGTCGGGCTCATAACCCGAAGGCCGTTGGTTCGAATCCAACCCCCGCTACCATGTTTTGAGGCTAAAAAGGCTCTCTAAAGGGTAATCTTAAGAGGGCCTTTTTTGTTTTTGCTAACAAATCGCTAACAGATGGATGTATGGACTTTGCGGTTTCTATTGCGACAAATCTCGATGAACAATATTCAAGATCTCAATAGCTATCTTGGCTTCTTCAGGACCACATACGAGTTTTTTCCTAACTTCGTTACCCGGGTGCACAAGATTTCGATATTCGCGTATAGGATTGGACAGCTTTTCAACCCCGTCGGATATTAGAGTAAGTTCGACTGAAACCTTTATGAGGTTGGATAAATCCCAACGCAATAAATCCGGGCTGCTTGGGGCGGATTTACAGGCTTTAGCTGTACTCTGCTTTGACAGCAATAGGTCTGTTAATATAGCCTCAATAGCCCCTCCACACAGTATTATCACCGATTTCCAACATCCTGCGAAATAGCTCTTGTGAATGTCGGAGAAATCTCTCTCAATTATTGCTCTTAAATTGGGTTCTTTGGAGCCTGTTGCACAAAGATTAAAACCATCAGCAGTTTATGATACCTTGGCCGGGATGAACCGGCATCACTGATCCGGTTTTTTGTTCTGTGACAGTCTGAGGGACAATATTACCGTTATCGATCACGAACAAGCAGGCGCTTTGCCGGTATTCATGCCAATCCCGGCGAACTCCGAGGCCCCGCTGCGGAACAGCTTCAGCAGATTGTGTGTTGCACATATCAATCGCCATTCGCTTCGCACTGCCTGGAGCCCGCGCCGCATGAATGTGTCACACCCGCGGGTTTTGATCTGACCGAACACCGGCTCCACGGTCTGGCTGCGAAGTTTGTACAGACTCTTCCCCCGTTTGGTCGATAGCTTTCGCTCCATCCTATCGCGCGGTGAAAGATGATCCGGTATCCTGCCTCGCGGCGCTCCCTGCTCCCGCATCGCCTTCCTTTGTTTCCAGTCCTTCGTTGTAGCTATCAAAAACTCTGGATCAGTGGGCGATGACTTCACGATGTTGCTTTCGCTCCAGTAACCGGCATCGGCCAGTTCGCTCTTTATCTCCCCTTCAATCCCTGCCGACTGGAGTTCCTGCTGTGCTTGCCCGGTCATCGGGTGCAATTGGCGTACATCGTTGGGCTCCTGTGTCACATCTGCGGCCAGAACTATCTGTCCTTTCTCCACGACCACCTGCGCATTGTATCCTTGAATATACCCCTTCCTGGTTTTCATGATCCGGCTGTCAGGCTCCGTCACGTTGGCTTTGGCATGTGCTTCTTCCTCCAACACTTTGGCCGTTTCCTTCGGCTTGCGACCCCGCTTCCGGCGTCCCGCAGAGGCCTCTTCCGCCTCGCGCCTCTCGATCTTTTCCGTCTGACACCTGGCCTTCTCTTCCTTCTCCATCGCCAGCCTCTCCCGGCACTCTTTCAATCGGGCCAGCCGGCTCTTCCGGTCTTTGAGGTCCTCAGGTATTTCATCCCCACGAGAATCTTTCCCAAACAGCCGATCCTCCTCCTCATCCTTCTCCCTGGCTTCAGCCAGCATCTTCCCGACTTCCTCCTCAATATGCTCCTGTGTCCTGTTGGCTGAGAGGGATGCGTTGGCTTTGATCTTCGTCCCATCCAGCGCTACCACCCCCGCTTTTACCAACCCTGCTTCGGCGCACAGTCGCAAGACCTCGGTGAACAACATCCCCAGTTCCCCTTCATTCTCCGATCGAAAACGGCAAACGGTGGAGTAATCGGGCTTCATGTTCCCCGCGATTACCCGAAACGCCACATCCACTTCGCAGGCCCGCTCTATCTGCCGCGAGGAGCGCACCCCCAGGCAGTAGGCATACAGCAACAGGGATACCATCATCCGGGGATCATAGGCGGCACGCCC
>JBAZPO010000035.1 GCA_041648175.1 Desulfobaccales bacterium
TGGGGATGACCACTGACAATTTCATGCCAAATCCTTTAAGGCAGGTCGGCCACAACAACACCGACCGCAGTGAATAACGGTGTCACGATAATGTCCCCAGAAACTGCACCTTGCCG
This sequence comes from Desulfobaccales bacterium, assembly GCA_041648175.1. Taxonomy (NCBI): domain Bacteria; kingdom Pseudomonadati; phylum Thermodesulfobacteriota; class Desulfobaccia; order Desulfobaccales; species Desulfobaccales bacterium. The sequence continues at coordinate 117 of JBAZPO010000035.1, forward strand.
GATAAATTTTAAGCGCTTGACATTATCCCAATCATACAATGTCATGCTATCCCCTATATTAAGGGGGTGCCCAGTGCTACCGTCAGTAGCGGGATCGGTGCCATCAAAGGTAAAATAAATCGCACCGGTTACACAATGTATATAAACCCCAGCTGCTTGTTTGCCAGAAAAGGTTCCTGATGTTGGCTTTATCAGGGTAAGGGCGTTAGCAAACAATGAAATCACCACATTTGCAATGGCAATTTTCTGATGTCCTCCGCCCAGGAAATTACTGGTCAAAAATTGAAACATGATTAATCTCCCTTAAAAGGGGTCCGAGGGGCAGGGCCTTGATTCCTGCCCCGCGGAGTTAATAACCAATGACGAAAAGCCAATGGTATTTAGTGTTTGTCGGAGCGCTATTGTAAGTCAAGGTCGAGTCGGCATGGCTGATACGCGGAATATCGGTGGTATCATCAATATTCTGCGTCCAGTAGCCTTCAATGCGGCCCAAAGGAACCACAAGGGTGGTCCCCACCCCGTCGCCCTTGACTCTAGCTTTCCACATCTTTGCATTTCCAAAGTTGATGTGGAGCTTTAGGTCAACATTTGCTGCGGGAAAATCCGCCATACAGTTTCCTCCTAATACCCTATCACAAACAAGTAGTGATAGAGGTTAAGGCCCGGCGGGTAGGCATAAGTGATCACCCCGGAACTCTCCGTCGCCTTTAGGTTAGTAGTTTCGGTGATATTCGTGGTCCAGTAGCCTTCTACTCGACTAAAGGGCACATTTATCTGCCGGCCAGCCCCGTCACCCTTGATCCTCACCTGATAACCCCGGATGGTTCCCATAGAGTAATGCGTTTCCCGGTCAATATTAGCCTCTGGAATGTCCACCGCAGGCGATGGGCTGACTGAGGGCGAAACCGAGGGCGAGATTGATGGAGAAAGCGACGCCGATGGGCTGACCGAGGGCGAAACCGAGGGCGAGATTGATGGGCTGAGCGATTCCGAAGGACTCACCGACGGAGAAATGCTCGGAGAGAGACTGGGGCTAATGCTCGGCGAAATGCTCGGACTCGCACTCGGACTGATGCTGGGCGAAAGACTGGGTGAAACACTGGGGCTAATGCTCGGAGAGGCACTCGGGCTAATGCTCGGGCTCAAACTCGGCGAGACGCTCGGAGAAAGTGACGCCGATGGGCTCACCGAGGGTGAAACCGAGGGACTTAAAGACGCCGATGGGCTCACCGAGGGTGAAACCGAGGGACTTAAAGACGCCGATGGGCTCACCGAGGGTGAAATACTGGGCGAGAGACTCGGTGAAAGACTGGGCGAATCACTCGGTGAGATGCTCGGAGAAAGCGACGGACTCAAAGACTCCGACGGAGAGGTTGATGGTGAAATGCTTGGAGACAAACTTGGAGAAAGCGATGCGCTCGGCGAAACGCTGGGCGAAACGCTAGGTGAAACGCTCGGAGAAAGTGACGGACTCTCCGAGGGAGAAATTGACGGTGATAAACTGGGCGATAACGAAGCAGGCATGGTCAGCCTCCTTTACGCCAGAGGCAGTATCCGAGGAATAAAGACCAAGGCCCCTACAAAGGTATCGCTATCGGCGGAACAGGTATAGCAGATGGTTTTGCAAGTACCATCCCCCCGATAACTTTTGGTGGCATAAATGCCTGCCGTATCAGCCGCATTGCCGCCCACCTTCCCATTCCAGAACAGCGCTCCGATGTAAGTGGTAAGGTAGTTCTGGCTCGCACCATCAATGGCGGTTGCCATGTCAGCTACCCGGTAGGTCCCCGCAGTATCCAGGGGATAGGTGACAATAAATCCATCGGCGTCAAAACCCGCTTCAGTACCCATGCCAATGCCGACACTGATGGTTTCTGTGGCATCAATGGTAGTGATGATGAGCCACATGTCTTCGGGCCGGATAACCATGCCCACGGGTAATTCAAATTGTGCGCTGGTTTCCACGTTGCTGTTGTAAATCAGCGGAAGGCGCACAATTTCGCCGTCCATGACGGTGGTACGCTTCATTACTGTGCTCATGCGTTAAACCTCCTTTAGGCGGTCAGCCCGGATTTGTAGCCATGGGCGTCGCGCCGCTTGCAGATCATCTGCAAGACGACTTCGATGTACATGGCATATTTTTCCTGGCCAATCGGCTTCTCCCACGGGGTCTTTTTGAAGTTGTAGTCCTTGTGGACCCGGAACCCCATGTAGTTCTTGTTGAGGCCGAACAGGTACCCGGCGGGGCACATGTAGTCTCGCACGATGGGATTGCCCAGGTAGTCGATGTTCTTGAATCCCATGTCGGCCAGGTCGCCGTGTTCCAGGCGCAGGTGCGGCAGGGTTTGAGAACGCAGGGAACTGAACATAGTGCGGGTGGTCACCAGCAGGTTCGGCTCATCACCGGCGTCATCACCCACCATGCAGTTCGTCAGCAGGGTGTCCACGATGTTGAAGGTGATGGGCGCTGCGGTCGAATTGGCATACCCGGCAACCCACTCGGCCAGATCGGCTACGGCGATATTGCCGTAGGTGGCGCTGGCAGAGATCATGCCCAGCAGGCCCACAAGCTTTCGGCCGCTGGTGCCGTACCCGGTGGAGTTATACAGGTCGTAGGCGAGGTTGTAGCGGATATGCTTCGCCGCCTTGTTGAGTTTCGTGTTGACGATATCCACTTCCTGGGCAATCCCGGCGTTCTGCACCGAGTCGTCGATGTCATAGACCACCGGCTCGTAGTAATAGCCCGGGGTCCAGGTGGCTGCGGTCATGGTGCTGACCTTGTTGGTGTTGAATACGCTGGTCGCGTTAAAGTCACCGCCCATGGGCTGCCCGTAGTCAAGGACTTGGCGGATTTTCGTGCCGCCGTCCCATTTCTTGGCATCCTTGAGCATGGTGCCGATCAGGACGTTACCTTTATAAAAAATGTCCTGGGCCCCACTCTCCCACCATTCCTGGGTTGTTGCGTTGAGTTCGTCAAGAGCCAAAGCCATGACGTTTCCCTCCCGTTAATTTCCTTGGCGCATGGCCTGAATCTTGGCCACTTGCTTCTGGATGAGTTCGTTTTCGGTTCGGGGTTTCCCCTGGGGAGTCCCGGCCGGTGCGGTGCGCCCGGTGGTCACCCGGCGCAGAGTGCCCTTCGCCTTCATGCTTCTGACGGTCTCCTCGGCCCCTTTGGCCTTGGCCGCCTTCTCGATGGCCGGTTTCCCTGCCTTCAGGTCGACGATCTCCTTCTGGAGCCGGGCCGCCTTGACACCTACGACCGCCATTTCCTTGGTGCGAGCCCAAGGATTGTCTTTGCGGAAGGCCGTAAGTTCGACCTCTGTGGGTTCGTCACCCACGAACTCCTTGAAGGAGTTGCCCTGCTCTTCGTAGGCTGCAAACTCCTTGAGGATTTCAATTACCCGACGCGTGACAATCTGGTTCACGGCCGGCTCGGTGGCGATGGTGCGGATTGTTAAGTCCTTGAGCGCCGGCCCGATAGCCGCAGCCCCGCCCTGCTCGCCCTCAAGCATGGCCTGGAAGTTGTCGCCCACCACTTCCCACTGCACCGGCTCAAAACCTGCTTCGGGTTCTGCCGGCGCTTCGGCAAGCTTGGCCTCGGCGGGCTTCTCTTTCAGGGCCTTGTTTTCAGCCTCCAGGGCCGCGGCCCGCTCTTCTGCGTCGAGCAGATTCTGAACTGCCTCGGCCTGTTCAGCCGACAGGCGCACAACCTTGCCGTCAGGGGTCTCGTACTCAAACTCTCCCCCCTCCGTTTCATCCGCAGCGGTTTTTGTTTGGGACTCAGCCGCCAGCCGGTCCTCACGGTCTTGCTCCAGATCCAGTTCGTCGGGAGAAGCCAGTACGTTCTCCGCGGCACCGTCAAAAGGTTCGTCTTGAATCTCAGCCATGGCTTTTTGCTCCTTGGTTTTTTAGGGTTGAATAAAAAGCGGGCCACGACAGATAACCTGCCATGGCCCGCTCGGGCTCAATTCAAACTATGGTTGGCCCTCAAAGGGGCGCTATTTTACTTCTTATAGAACTTCTCTACACCGTCCAGGAACATCTTGCCCGCCACCTTCTTGGGTGGCCTGAGCATCGTGGTACTTCCTCCTTCCATCTTCCACATCGCCCCGCATCGGTGACACTGTATTTTGAACTCAGCCCCCGGCCTTGGTTCAAGGATGATACGGCCACAAGCCGGGCACTTGAACTCCTTGTAGGCTGTCACCGCGAACTGGTCGTCATCCAACTTGCTTATGGAGGCATTTTGGGTCATACCTGGCTCAAGTTCTCCCCATCGCAGTGGCGTAAGTTATGGTCCTTCATGTACTGCCGGTACTCCGTCCGGGTTTCAATGGGCTTGCCACCGAAGCGGGCCTCCTTGCGGGTCCGGGCGAAGTCCCGGAGCCAAGGTGTGTCTTGGATGGTATCGACCTGAATAGCCGGAGCCACGATGATCTGGCGCATGATGCCGATACATTTAGGACCCTCTCCCAAAGATGGACAGCCACCTTTACCGCAAACCAAGTCTTTAGGACGGTCGGCTATCCGGCAAACCACTTCCCGGCGATGGCCGCACTCGGGACACTCATAGTCGTATGTCGGCATCAGTTCACCCTCAACCCCGCCGGCGGCGCTACGATACGGCTCGGCTCGGCCTTGGCTATCTTGGCACAGATAATCTTCTGGGCCGTGGCCAGTAGGTCAACAATGGCCGCCAGGTTCGCCGGCGAGTCGCCCTCGGGGCGCTGAACCGTCACCCGGTTGTCTGAAAATAGAGATACCTGAATAGTCACTACCGGGATAGGGCTTGTCGCCGCCTTGGCCGCCTGGTTCGCCTTCACCCGGTTAAGAAAATCCTTGCTCATCCTTAGCCTCCCGCCACGTCCAGCGGATTACCGCTGCCGAAATTCTGCGAAAACGTCCGGTCATCCATCTTCATAATGTTATCAATGGTCTGCAACACCTCTTCCGGGATCAAGCCGCTTTGCTGTAACTTCTGCATGGCCATGCCCAGGGGTCCAGCGTCCATTTGCGCCGCCACTTCATCGGCGTTGGGGATTGACAGCTCGTTGAGCAGGGTCTTATTGGGAAAGTTCGGCCTGCTCTTGGCCAATTCGATAACCTGGTTCTGCCGCACCGCCCGGTTACGGGGAAGGGTGCTGCCGGCTTCCATGTGGAAAGCCAAGTCGCCCTGGTAGTCAATGCCCCGGAACGCCAGCATTTGCTCAGAACCCTTGCCCTCGTACCGCAAATATTCCTGGTCGGTGTACCAGTTCTGGCCCAAGGCGATGAACATCCGGCCCTGCTCTTCCAAGTAGGTATCGTTATTCCTGATTTTGATGCGATAGGCGACCTGTGCCTTCTCCTGCAACTCAGCTATGGCTACCCCCGCGGTCACACCCGCCGGCCGGCGACCCTCTGACACCTCGGTGATGCCCGTCACCATGTCCACCAGGCGGATGCAAAGTTCGATGAAGGCTAGGAGGTCGTTAGGGGTCTGTGGCACTTCCAGGAACCTGATTTGCTGGGCCAGGCCTGCCACCGGCTCCCATATCCGGGCCGGCAGGTTGTTGGTCTGGCTGTTCTTGACCCCGCACCCCTGGGGCAAGATCAGGGGATTCCGGCAGGTGCGCTCCAGGTGAACCCCGTATTGAGTGAGTTTCTTGCAAATCTCGATGACCAGCGTCTCGATCTGCTCAAAAACACACAGGCCGTACTCGGAAATGTCGTCAGAGTACGACAGGCGCTTGATGAAGGGGAATTTATCCCAGAGGTACGACTGAGAGGTCATCTCCCGGGGCAAGTCGGGGTTGATGCTGGGGTTCGGCACATCCTCCAGGACCACATCACCATTCTTGCCCGCAACGTAGATACACCGTATGAAGCCGGGGTACTTCGACCATTCCTCCGGTTCGATGCGCTGCCGGGACTGGACGAGGGCAGGCTGGCCGTCCTCAGTGAACACCGGCAGGCCAGTGGCGTCATCTATCATGGGTTCCATGACCGGCTGCCCGGTCTCGGGGTCAACCGCATCCTCCCACAATTCGGCGTTCTTCTTGCACGGCTCCCCGGTCCTGGGGTCAACCCAGTGCATCGTATAATCCTTGATCCACATCTGAATCACCAGGGCGCGTTGCGTACCGCCTCTGGCCTCGGCACCGGTCCCCTCTTCACCAGGGACGACGTACCCGGTGGCTGACCCCATGGGGCGCAAGTTCCTGGACCGATTGGCCCGGACCCAGGCCCGTTCCTCGCCCATGTCGGAGAAATCCGGGTCGGCCTTGACTTTATCCTCGGCCTCTGGCCAACGGTCATAAATTTCGCCCAACTCCATAGCCTCGTAGACGCAGAGGCCCGGGGCGGTCTGAATGTCGATGTGACCCGGCCAGGATAGAAAACTATACGTCCCCACTCGATGAGTCTCGATCTCTCCCAGACCGCCTTCCAAGTCCGGGTTGAATCTCATGTGATCGGTCTGATAGCCGTAGAGTTCCGTCAGTCCCACGGACTCCTGGAGGCACTTCTGTTGCTGTCTCGCCTCCCACCAGGTGTCATACCGGGCCTGCCAGGCGTCAGCGATGCCATCGGGGGTTTGCCCATTGGGCATGATTGAAGCCCGGGGCTTGTTGTCGGTGAGGTTTGCCTTGAGGCTGTTGTGGATCTTGAAGAACAGGTTGGCGATGGTCTGAGACAATTTTGATCGGACCTTGAAGATACGGCCACGCAGAAGTTCGTGGTTATGCTGCCAAAGCTCTACGAGGCCCTGGCGGTCACGGTGGCGCCGCATGATCTGGTAACGCTCGTAGACCCACGGGCCTACTCCCGGACTTCCTTCAGGAGGAGGCTGTAGCTTCCAATCCGGCCAGACTTTACCGTCTTTGGTGAGAATGCGGCTCACTTATAGATAGTGGAGTTCATGCCTCTCTCTCCCTGGGTCATCCTGTCGTCCTCAGTTTCCCTTCCTCACCCCGTCTTACAAACCCTGGCGCCCTTGGAGCCCTTCTCCCCGCGCATGGTCTTCTTCTGGCCCATGGGCCGCAGGTTCGGATTACCCCGCATGGCATTTAATTGCTCCATGGCCATCGGGTCCATCTGTTCAGTCATGGCGGGTGCGGCTTTCTTTTTGGTTTTCATTTTCTTACCTCAATATTCTTTGGTGGTTGATGGGAGTTCGTCGAGCTTCATATTATTGTAACCTGTGGCACATATCCCGCATGTAATTCTCTCTTAGCTTTAAGGTAAGCAATGTGCGCATCTTCAGGAGTAGAAAATAAACCAAGGCGCTTGCGCTTACCAGAAACCTGTATGCTCGACATCCAAGGATGTTTAGAACTACAACTCTTCTTATAGGAAACCCCTAATAGTCCACAAGCATTGTCTTTTCTGGCTTTGTGAACATTTTCCGTATTGATAGTTGGAGTTGCTTCCCGTAGATTTGCCCAAGAATTGTCTGTTTTTGTGCCGTTGATATGATCTATTTGATCTTTTGGCCATATACCTACCATATAAAACCATGCAAGCCTATGCGCAAGATAATTAATTAAATCTACCTTAATTTTCCAATAACCTTCGGAATTAAGACATCCAGCCACCTTGCCTACGCGTCCATTTCCCCTATCTTCTTTCCAATAAAAAATGCCTGTATTAGGGTTGTATTCCAAGAGTTCTCTCAATCTTTCGGCCTGTATATACATTAATTGAACCCTTCCTTTGGAATAAAGCCCTCGCCAGGCCGCAACTCAGGGTCCGGCCGGTCAGAGGCCCGCAACTCCCGGTCACGCTCCAAGTCCTTCAGGTCGTCGGCGGTCGGCGTCTCGCTACGCTCAGGGCCTGACGACACCCGGGCCTCCATGGCGAGGAGGTGGGGGTCGGCTACTTGGGGCGGCTGTTCCCCCGATATTTGCGACTCACCGCCGCGGACCTCGGGAGAACGGTCCCCCCAAGTAACCGTACACCCTTTCTTATGAAACCGCTTCTTGGCGCCGCAGGAGGGGCAGGGGAACTCTTTAGGCATGTTCTCATTCATGCCAGTGAGCTTATCCACCTCTTCCTGTATACTTTTTATGGTGATTAAAGGTTGTGGCTGGGAAACAGCATAGGTCATTTCCAAAGGCGCACCCCAAGCCTGCATCAAAATCTGCTTCACCGTCATCACCACCGGCTTACCATCCGCCCCCCGCACGTTCAGAAACTTACCAACTGCCCCGCCCCCCGCCGTATAGGGATCGTGGTGGAAGGGGAACCGGCTGCAAATGGGACAAAAGATATCGAGGTTGAGCGGGCCCGGGCGCAGATACCAGCCGGGGTACGCCGGAGAGAACATGTCGCCCAGCAAGGGCCAGTCGAGCCGGTCCACGTCGGTGTTGGAGATGTGCGTTGAGCAGGAATAGCAAAGGACGGCGATCATAAACCTTTCCCCACAAGCATGTGAGACGTGACGTGAATTTGATGAAACTCTATCAATTTCTTAATCGCTTGCTTTGCCTGTGAAGATTTAGCCTGGGCCATTGCGAAAAGTACATTCAATATCGGAATTTCTCTCACGATCATTAGCGAATACAGCTGATGAGCCACAGGGTCGTGTAGGCTTTCCGTCCTAAGCCAGTCCATCACCTTTCTGGTCAATTCCGGCTCAGAATTGATCGCAAGAGTCCAATTTTCTTCTGGCCCACTCATCCCTTCTTCTCCTTCTCCGGCACTACCCACCTCGCCGGCCACACCTCGGCCTGGCACCCAATCTCAGCGCACAACACCCGCTTCTTGAAGGAAGCTCCAAAGTTCGGCATGGCGTTCTTCGGTTGCTGGGTCTCCCACATCTCGTAAAGCTCTTGAATCACCATCCTGGAGCTGCCGCACTTGGGGCATATCAGGGGTTTGCGCTCGAAGTTTGGGTCTGCCACTATTCCTCCTCAGTCGGCGGTATTCCACCGCCCTCTTTGATGGCCTGGGCCATAGTCTCAGCGGTCACATCCGGTTCGGCCGGGGTTTCCCGATAGGTCTGGAGCCCATGCCGGGATAAGATCGCTTCCCGGGCTACCGGATCGAGGCGCCACAATGAGCCCATGTCCAGCACCCCGGCGCTAAAATCTTCCTCGCTTACCGGCTCATCCAGACCGGCCACGATGGCCCCCTGCGGCATGGGCGCAGGCTGCGTCACCACCTTGAACATCTCTACAGCTTGAGAAAAGCCGAAATGCACCGCCGCCAGGAGGTCGGAGGCCGCCGGCGAGACCGTCAGGGGCAGGCCGTTGATGATGGTGGCCTGAAATGGGTCGGAAAACTGAATTTTTGGCTCACTCACCACTTCTCCCCCTCATAAAACCCCTCCCCGGTCTCCGGTGGCAACTCCCACGGCAGGACATCGGGCGTAAACCTCTGCTCGGCGGCCTCGATGATGCGTTGCGGGCCAGTCTTGGGGGGCGGGGCCTCGGTCAAAACCAGGGGCCAGGACGAGAGGGCCATCTTGCATTCGTCAAAAGCATGATCTTCAGCATCGGTCCACGCATCCTCAGCATTGTGGGGATCAGAAGGAATCCCGGGGACAGTACGGAGAAACTGGGGACACGCTTTTTTATAGACCTGAAACAGGGGTGGATGGAGAAGCACACCCTCATCGTCGAACTTTATCCGCAATCTCTCATGAAACTGGGCGACGCAGGCCACCCGATTTTTATCGTTCGCCTGCTCCAAAGCCAGAAGCGGATCGACAGACGAGAAATCAAAGTCAATCGTCGGCCCAAGTTCCCCGGTTTTGGGGTTCAGGCGACGAGCGAAACAGTCCGACCCAGCTATGCGCCGTTTAACCCGGCCCCAAACACCCCACTGCTGCTCCCGCTTCTTGATGCCCTCAGCTATCTCGGAAGGGGTCAAGCGAATGCCCTCGTTGGGATTGCCATTATAGCCGTACCACTCCCGGGCCCGGTAAATCCGGCCATCATAGTCAGTCCAGTACCACCCAACGCTGAACGGATGAGAAAAACCATAGTCGAAGCCCATAAACATCGGGGCATTCTCGGGAGGGGGCCAAGGGCCTTCTTCAATCTCATGATAGCGGCTATTCCAGTTGAGCAGGATGCCACCACCCTCCCATGCCTCTTCGGGCGTGCTGGGGTACTCCTGCTTGATTGCCGGGCCTAGGGTTTCCCACTTCTTGCTGTACCACGCCTTCTTTCGCTCAGACAGTTGGACGTTGTGCTTTGAGGCCAGGTCTTCGAAGTATTCCAACTCCCGGGCCCCAAATACTACAGCCGTCGGCTCAATCTCGTATTCAGGCTCTTCAAACCAAGGGAAGAAAAAAATGCGCCAGTCGAGCTTTGACAACTTGCTCATACGCTTATGCAGGTCGTATGCCTGGTCCCAGAGTTCCGGGAAGTGACCGATGCGCCCCTTGCTGGTTGACTCAATAAAAGCGATTTGGCCGGCCTGAACCGTGTTTAGGGCACCGGTACGAATTTCCTGGGCCTTGTCTGGGAATCTGGCGCAAGTAATTCCATATTCCGAGACGTGTAAATATTGCAAGGTGGCCGACCGCATGGAAGTGCCGACCCGAATATAGCTATGATTGGCAAATTGTAGTTCGCTTTTTGACTTGGTATCAGTAGGTATCGCTGCTTTTAGACTTTCATCAAGGTTTTCGTAAGGGATAAGAATCTTTTCCTCAAATATCTTTTTAGCGTCGTCCTGGTGATGGGCGATGATACCAGCGTTTTTGTTGGAGTTGAACAGGCAGGTGTCAAGGAAAAGCAGATCAATGAACGTGGTGTTATGAGAAACCAGGCCATCTGCGATATATGTGCCCGCTGAGGTCTGCAAGTCTATGAAGGTTTGTTCGCCAACCGGTTCAATTTCAACCACTTCTCTCCATAGATCAGATACTGACCCCTTCCCGGGCAATTCTCTGCCTTCCCAGAAATTATTATTGGCGAATCGGGAAGGCCTGCATTTGCCAAGTAGGCTAAAAATCTGCTCCATCTTCCCTATTTCTGCCTGAAGCACTGGAGTTTTGCCAAACTTAGACTCTCTATCGTAATTATCGTTATATATCTGATATTTATAGCCACGTTTCGTTAAATAATGAACAATCCTATTCCAAACTTCGCCCTCTTTTTGGGCAATACTGATTACTGGACCCTTACCGTTCCCCTGCTTGCAATTAAAAGACCCCTCGCCGTCTATAATTCCAGAGAACCACCCGTCTTCATAATCCGGATCGTTCCAGGTGTTTGTTATCTGACGAATATAGGTTCCCACCCTAATTTTTTTCTTGTTTTGAGATTCGATTGCCCTCCATCCTATATGTGGAGATCCATTTTTTGTAAGCCATGGGTGCCGGCCGGTGCAGATTATCTGCTGACCACTGTCCAGGGTGACCTTATACCCCGTCCATTTTACTTCAAGGGAACCATGGACAACCGCAGTCCGCATCTTTCTCTGCTGGCCTTTGCCGGCGTGGGGGCTGTGTTCGTCCACCGAGACAATCTCTTGCCCAGGCTTAATGTCACAAATTGGAATCCACTCAAGATTGGC
>JBAZPO010000036.1 GCA_041648175.1 Desulfobaccales bacterium
CAATTTGGGGACAGATGCAGATGGGCTGCCGCCTCTTCGCTGCTCCAATCTCCAAACAAAAGAAGGAGGAGATCATGCCTTTGATCCATGTGGTGCTGGTCCTGATCGTAGTTGGGGTTCTTCTCGGGCTCGTCAACTCATACATCCCCATGGCGGGCTCCATTAAGTCGATCTTGAATGCTGTCGTGGTCATTGCCGTGGTCCTGTGGCTCCTGAGCGTTTTTGGGGTCATTGGTGAACTCTCCAAGATCCGCATCGGGAAGTAACTGTCTTGGTGCAGCGCCAGAGGACGTCCTTTTTTGCTTAACCAGGGCGCCCAGGACGATAGTAATGATTAGAAATCCTGTTCTTCCGGGTTTGTCGTGATAGTGTAAATGGCTGCCTTCGAGAACTAGGGTTATTCTTTGGGGGCAAACTCGAACGATTGGTTTCAAACAGCAATTTTAGACAAACGAATAATCTCGAATTAAAGGAGGAGCCCATGCCATACCAGCCATACCTCGGGCCAGTCGTGGCTTTAATCGCCGGGATATTGATATTGATTCAACCCGCCCTGTTGAATATTATTGTGGCGGTTTATCTGATTGTCATCGGCGTACTGGGTCTGATGGGGGCGCGGCCCTCGAGATGGTGGAGCCGATAATCCTTGCACTCCATAAAAAAAGTAGCCTTTCTTGGCATTCAGGGCTTGGGGCCATGGAAGGGATGGAATTGACGGCAAGGGAAAAGGGCAAGTTGGGGCCGGTTGACTAGGCCGATGACGATTAGCGGTTGATTGGTATGTTGTTGCCTGGCCGCCCCCGCCGCCAGGCGAATAATCTTAGGAACCTACTAAACGGGCTTTAAAGAAGAGTTAAATGAGAGTCTTGCTCCTATCCATGCCTGATACCGCTCAATTTATCGATTTTTTCACCCGTCTTCCCAACTTGGCGATCATTTCCCTGGCCGGTAATCTGCCGGGACATGAGGTTCGGGTCCTTGACCTGATACTTTTCAAGCCGCACTTCGAGGCCGGGCTGCGCCAGGCTCTTGCCAGTTTACGTCCACAGGTGGTAGGCCTGAGCGCCATGACCTTCCAATTCGATACCCTATTGCGTGTGGCCCGCTTTATCCGCGGCTTTGACCCCACCATTAAACTGGTGGCCGGTGGCTACCATGCCAGCCTGATGGCCCGTGAACTGACTGGGGATGCAGAAGAATTACCCCTGGATTTCCTGGTCCGGGGTGAAGGGGAGACCACCTTTCGGGAATTGGTTACGGAACTAGAGAAACCAGCCCCAGATCTGGGCGCCATCATGGGCTTAAGTTATAGCCAGAGCAAAGAGTGGGTACACAATCCCCACCGTCCGCTGCTAGAGCTGGATACCCTGTCCTTGCCTCAGCGCCAGGCCAGACTGGCCAACGGCTTTTATTTTTTAGATATGCCCATGGACGTGGCCGAAACCTCCAGGGGCTGCCCTTATAACTGTAAATTCTGTTCCATCACCCAGATGTACGGCCATACTTTCCGGCGGTTTCCCGTAGAGCGCATCATTGCCGACATTAAGACTATTCGAGACCAGGGTTTCAAGGCGGTATTTTTTGTCGATGACAACATTACCTATGACATTAACCATTTTCGCCAAGTCTGTCAGGCCATTGTCCAAAACCAATTAAATGACTTGTGCTATCTGACTCAGGTGAGCGCCACAGGGATCGCCCACCACCCCGAACTGGTGGCGGAAATGGATCAGGCCAATTTTCGTATCGCCTTTGTGGGGTTCGAGTCCATGGATGCAGATTCCCTGAAGGACATGAAGAAGCCCACGAATCCCGAGACCAACCGCCGGGCCGCAGCTCTGCTGCGGCAGCACCGCATCGCGATCATCGCCGGATTAATTTCGGGGTATCCGGAGGATACCCGGGAAACCGTGATTCATAACTGGCGCATGATTGAAGACCTTAAACCGGATTTAATCTATTCCCAGTACCTGACCCCTTACCCCAAAACCCCGGTGCGCCGAGAACTCCTGGAGGCCGGCCTAGTTGTCAACGTGGATGATTATCAGAAGTACGACGGCTTCCACTGTAACATTCGCACCCGACATCTAAGCAGGGACGAACTTTACCACCTGATGAGGGGCTTGGGCTTTAAGAGCAATTTCAAAGTATCCCTGATTGTCAACAATATACTTTTGCGTAACCATATGCGATACTTTCTGCGCAGCTTAGGAAAAGTGGTGGCCGAGGGATTAGCCAATGTAGCTCGTGATCTCCTACCGCAATTTATGCAGCCAAGAAATTAATAATTGCACATTTATTAATCATATCTGAATGGTATATTGATATTTTATAAAGTCCATTACCGTTGCGTAGAATATATAATATTAATAGCCGTAACCATTCGAGGGTGTCAGCATTTCAGCGCCTTAAAATTCCCTGCCGAATGTTGCATTAAGGTGTCTTGACTTAATTGCTGGTTCATATAAGGTTTGCGTACTAATTTCTCGAGAGGAACCACCTTGGCCGACCTGGAAATCGTTGCCGTGGAAGGAGGATCGGCACTAAAAGACTTCATTGACCTGCCATGGGAGATCTATGCTGAGTACCCTAAATGGGTGCCTCCTCTTAAAAGGGATGTTCGCCGGATGTTAGACCCCCTCGGGCATCCTTTCTGGGAGTTTGCCGAGCGCAGCCTTTTTCTGGCCCGGCGCGGTGCGAAGACGGTGGGCCGAATCGCGGGCATCATAGACCGCCATTATAATGAGTTCCACGGCGAAAAAATGGGCATTTGGGGATTTTTTGAATGCACTGACGATCCGGCGGCAGCCGCGGCCCTTTTTTCTGTCGTGGAAACCTGGGTGCGCCAGAAGGGCATGACCTTCCTAAGAGGCCCGCTGAACCCCTCTCTTAATTACGAGGCGGGGTTGCTCATTGAGGGATTTGATTATCCGCCGTCGTTAGGGATGACGTACAACCCGCCATACTACGCGAGGTTGGTTGAATCGTGCGGTTTCAGCAAAGAGAAGGACCTGCTGGCTTCCCTGATAGAAACCCCTTTCCAAGTTCCCGAATGGATGGAGCGACTGGCTGAACGGCTCGCGCATAAAAAGGGGGTTCACATCAGGCACGTCCATCCTAAGTATCAGGACTCCGAGTTCCAGCTGATCAAGGAGATTTACAATGACTCCTGGTCGGCTAACTGGGGTTTCGCCCCTTTAAGCGATAAGGAAATACGGTTTATTCAAAAGAGCGTGATGAAATTCGCGGATCCGGACCTGGCTTTCTTTATCTATTATGAACAGGAACCTGTCGCGGTCTGCGTGGTCTTACCCGACATTAACCCTTTGCTCAAGCGGCTCAACGGGCGGGTCGGTCCGCTGGGTTTGCTTAAGCTGTTCATATATCGGAGTGAGGTCAGGGGCTTGCGGGGGTTGATCTTCGGGGTCAAGGAGGAGTACCGGCAACTGGGATTCCCCATGTTAGCCACCCACCACCTCAATGAAATCGTGAAAAAAAAAGGGAGATATCATTATCTGGAGATGGGCTGGTGCCTGGAGGACAACGAGTCGATCAACTTTTTGATAGAGGAAGCCGGGGTCAAAGCCCACAAGAAATATCGCCTCTACAGAAAGTCTGCATAAGTTCAAAAGTTAACGGGTTGGCGTTGACACGGAGGTCTGGACCTAGTGGCTGAGCATCGAGCCCCCATTATCGCTTTCGTCTGGCGGCCCGAGGAGATTATCCCACCGGTGACGCAAATGGCTCATCGCACCGGGAGCCGGGCTATCTTCGATGTTTCCACGATGGGGGTGGAAGCGCTGCGTCCTTTCTTACGAAAGGCTGACCCTGCCGGCCAGGTAAGGGATATCAAGATTTCTGCTTCTACCTTGATGGATCCATCTTTGGGACCATGGTTGACGGAAACCGGCGTCCAAGATATCTGGGTAGAATGCCACTCCCAGTGTTCCCGAGGAGATCCCTCCACCGTTCTGGAGAAATTGCGGGAATTATCGGAAAACCACCGTTGTTTCCCGATCATCGGGGACTTAAATTTCCTGGCCGCGGTTTTGCAGGATGGTTCGGGAATCGGGCGCATCGTCCTGAAGGGCTGCGAGGCCTCCGGATTCGTGAGCGGGGAGACGACCCTGGCTCTCTATGCGACGGTCAAGGAAATGCGGCACAGCGCCTCTACTTCCCTGGACATCCTTATCTGGGGAGGCATAGCCACCCCTGAAGCGGCTGCAGCCTTCCTGGCCACCGGGGCCGCCGGGATCGTCTTCGAGAGCGTCCATTGGCTGACCGACCTGGTTGCCATTGATGATCGGCAACGCCAGCGCCTCTCTATACTCCGCCTGGATTCCACCGATCTGGTGGGCCTGGACCTGCAAGTTCCTTGTCGCCTGTTCAACAAAGGGAACTCTCTGGCTTTCAAGGAGATCAAGGCGTTCGAGAACTCGCAGTGCGGCGCCGAGATCACGGAGGAAACCCGCCGTGCCTTCGTCAACCGGGTACAGGCCAGGGCCCTTCACCCTCTGGCGAGCCAGTTCAGCCAGGATGAGGTCATCCCCCTGGGGGTGGAGGCCACCTTTGCGGCGTCGTTTGTGCAGCGTTTTGGGGCCGGAACCGAAGGGGCCGTACAAGCCTTCATGGACGAGATTCGCCACGCCTGCCGCTTGGCTGAGATGAGAAAGGATGTCTGGTTGGACAGCCCGGTGGCCAAGGAGATGGGCACTCTCTACCCCTTTATCCAGGGCGCCATGTCCTGGATCACCGAGGTCCCGGAGTTTGCCGCAATGGTTGCCGAGGCCGGGGGCCTGCCCACCGTCGCCCTTGGCCTGATGGACGCGGCAGCCCTTGACCGGAGGCTGGGGGGCCTGCCGGAGATCATGGGGGGGCGCCCCTATGCCGTAAATGTCGTGTCTTTGGCGGAAAACCCTTGCCGTCAGGTGCATCTGGCCTGGATAAAGCAACACCGCCCTCGTTTTGTGGTGCTCGCCGGAGGTAATCTCTCCTTCTTAAAAGAAATGCTGGAATGCGGCCTGGAAGTCATGTATATCGCGCCGGATGAGGCCCTGATGCGGCTCGCCCTGGAAGCCGGCGTCCGGTACGTGATCTGCGAGGGGTATGAGGCCGGCGGCCATGTGGGGCCACATAGCACCCTCACCCTGGCGCAAATGGTGGTGAATCTGAAACGGCGCCACCCATCTCTGTGCCAAAATTGTCGCGTGATCCTGGCAGGAGGCCTCTTCAATCGGGAGACCGCGTTTATAGCCGCCTTGCTTGGGGCGGACGCCATCCAGATGGGCACCGCCTATCTGGCCACCCAGGAGATTGTGGAAACCCACGCCTTGACGGCGCTCTATCAACAGATGATTTTGGAATCGCCCCCGGGGGAAACCGTCGTCTCCGGCCAGGACACCGGGCTGCGGGTGCGATCCTTGAGGACCCCGAGAACGGCGGCGATCTTGTCCCTGGAGAGGGAGTTTGCCGCGGGCCGCCAGGACGAGGCCGCGTTTCGGACGAAAATGGAGGAGATGACCGCGGGGAGCCTTTTCGCGGCGGCCCGGGGTCTGGACCGGCCAGGCGGGGCCCCTCTTTCGGAGCGCGCCTGCCGTGAACGCGGGCAATTCATGAGTGGGGCCTGCGCCGGCCTAATCCATCAGGTCCGGAAGCTGCAGTCCTTTCACCGGGAGATGGCCGCGGGCCCGCTTAAGCTGCAGCAGCCCTTTGCCGGGGCGACCGACTCAATCCCGCCATCTCCACCCGGCCCCGGGCTTGCCGGAGAAACCCCAGCCTTCGGGGTTGGCCCTGGGTCGTCGCGGGTTACGCCCCAAAAAGACGCGCCTGACCGGGTGGCCATTACCGGGATGAGCCTCGTAAATGCCCTGGGGAAGAGCCCGGAGGAGGTCTGGGCGGCCAGCCTGGCCCTGAAGAGCGGGATTACCCAGGTTCCGCCTTCCCGGTGGGATCACGAGCTTTATTATGATCCGCGCCCGTACGTTCCCGACAAGACCTACTGCAAAGTGGGCGCCTTCCAAGACTTGCAGATCTCCCGGACTGAACTCGGGATTCCCCCCCATGATTTCCGGACTATGACCGAGGCCACCAGGATCACCATGTGGCTGGCGGACCAGGCCATCCGGACCTCCGGCCTCCTTTTGTCAGACATCCCCCGGGAGCGGATCGGGGTCCTCATCTCCCAGAACTCGGGAGAGGCGGCGGGGACTCTCGCCGGTATCACCATCCGGGCCAACATTTGCAACCTCCTCGCCGATATCAAAAGGGCGGTTCCCCTGACGCCGGATCAGGAGAGCGCCATTGAACAGGAGATAAAGTCCGGACGCCTGGCTCCGGACGACACCACCCTCCTGG
This sequence comes from Desulfobaccales bacterium, assembly GCA_041648175.1. Classification (NCBI taxonomy): domain Bacteria; kingdom Pseudomonadati; phylum Thermodesulfobacteriota; class Desulfobaccia; order Desulfobaccales; species Desulfobaccales bacterium. The sequence goes on from JBAZPO010000036.1 coordinate 6,355, forward strand.
GCAGACTCAACTGTGCCGCGGCCGGGTTCATCTGCAACCGCCACGGGTTCATGGGGCCCAGCTATTCGGTCTCCGCCGCCTGTGCGACCTCACTGGTCGCACTGTACAGCGCCATCCAGATGATCCACAACGGCATCATCGATGCAGCCGTCGTCGGCGGAGCCGAGGAGCTTCTCAACCACTTGCATTTTCTGGAATTCTCCGGTCTGGGGGCACTTTTCGGGCTGTCCGGACAGGAAAGACCTGCCCCCGAGACCTCCCGTCCCTTCGATGCTCAAAGAGAGGGGATGGTTCTCGGTGAAGGCGGGGGCATAATCGTCATCGAGCGGGAAAGCATAGCCCGCGCCCGCGGGGCGCTAGTCCACGCAGTCATCACCGGTATGGGCGCGAGCAACAACCATCTGGGTATGGTGGAGTCCTCCAGCGTTTCCCAAGAGATGGCCATCCGCGCCTCTTTTCAAGGGCTGCCGTATGGGCCCGAGGCCGTGGACCTGGTGGAATGCCATGCCACGAGCACCCGGCAAGGAGACGTGGAGGAGGCCCGGGCCCTGAAGGCTTTCTTCAATGGCGCCAAGCGCACCGTGATCACTTCCTTCAAATCCCAGATCGGACACACCCTTGGCGCGTCGGGCATCAACAGCCTCATTCGCGGCGTGATGGCCATGCAGGCGGGGGTTTTTCCTCCCACCCTCAATTATCTGCATCCGGACCCGGAAATCGACCTGGAAAGATCGGGGCTCATCATCGCCCCGGAGCCGCTCAATTGGGAGTGCCGGAACGGCCGGCCCCGAAGGCTTCAGGTCAATGCCTTCGGGTTTGGAGGTTCCAACTACGTCGTGCAGGTGGAGCAGGCCATGGATGCCGCGGATACGATCCTGGTCGCCCCCGGCCGGGAGCGGGGTTTGGGTTCTCCCGCACTCCAGGGCGTCTCATTTTTCAGGACCGAGATGGATGGCCGTAACTGGCGGCTGGCCGTGGTCGCGGCATCCGCAGCCGAGGCGCTCACGGTCATCGAGAGGTCAACCCCGCTGTCCGGGGACGGCATGGTCTCTTCCAAGGCGCTGAGGTCGTGGGCGCAACAGGGGATCTTCCTGAGCCGTGAAGATCAGCCGGTCCTGCCCCTCGCCCTGGTATTTCCCGGGCAGGGGTATCACTATGCCGGCATGGGGCGAGAGCTCTACGAGTCCTTTCCCGTCATCAAGGAATGGATGGATCGGGCGGCCGCAGCCGCGGACTTCGACCTGCTGCACCTGCTGTTCCACGATCAAGAGGAGAGCCTGCAGAAGACCCGGTGGCAGCAACCGGCCCTGTTCACTTTGGAATACGCCATGGCCCGATACCTCATGTCCCTGGGCATCCGCCCGGTGGCTCTGGCCGGGCACAGTTTGGGCGAACTGACCGCCTTGTGTCTGGCCGGGGTCTATTCCCTGGAGGACGGCTTCCGCATCGTCAATCAGCGAGCCCTCTGCATGGATGAGGCCGCGACCATGGATCTGGACCCCGGCGTCATGGCGGCCGTGGACGCCCCCCTGGACCTGCTGCAAGAGATGATACAGGGACATGAGCAGGTCTACATCAGCAATATTAATGCCCCGAACCAGGTCGTGCTGAGCGGCAAGACTGAAGCGGTGAAAAATTTTGGTAACCGGCTGAAGGAAATGGGATACCGGTTCACCCTTTTACGGGTCAGCATGGCCTTCCACTCCCCCATTATGAGGGTCATCCGGGATGAACTCGAGGCGTACATCGCCCCCATCCCCTTTCATGCCCCCCAAATCCCCGTTATCTCCAACACGACCAAGGCGCCTTTCCCAGCCGATCCCGGTGAGATCAGGCGAATCTTAATGGCCCACCTGGAATCTCCCGTCCATTGGCTGCAGAACGTCCAGACCCTGTGGAGTGACTATGGAATCCGGCTTTTCACCGAGGTGGGCCCCGGCGATATTTTAAGTGGGCTCATCTATGACACGCTCCCTGAACCGGCCTGCATCCAGACCTGCCTGCCCGCGGCCGAGGCCCTTACGTGCAAAAGCGCCCTGGCTCAACTCTTCGTTCAAGGGCATCTGCCGGTTCCCCGGGAACCGAGGTTTGTTTCCCTACCCGGATTCGGGAAGGCTCCCGCCTCTCCCCCCAACGCCCTGGCACCCGGGTTGCGCCCCCTGGAACCTGAGCCCCTAGGCTTTAAGCCGGTGGAAAGGATCGTTCAAAGGGAAATCAACCGCTTCGTGCTAGAGACTTACGGCCGCTCCTTTGAACCCAACCTCCTGGCAGCCATCCGCCAAGAGCATGACCCAACCTTCCAAGCAGGCGATCTGGCCGCGGTTATCCAGTCCATACTCCGGGGTTCCGGGCCCCCCGCAGGCCAGCAGCCGATCTCTCGTGAAGAACCGGCAGCCCCGCCTCCCGATCCTATCCTGGCGATTCCGGAACCGGCCTCTCCTGCCCTCGATGCGGCGCCTGGGCGCCAGGATCATCTGGAGACGCTGATTCACATCATCATGGAGGCTACCGGGTTCAACCGGGACGAGATCGAACCCGACATGGATCTCAGGCGGGACCTCTCCATCCGCTCCAGCCGTCTCCCGATCATCATGGATGCGGCGGAACGCCAATTCGGGATTACCATCGAATTGGAGGATTTTATCCATGTCCGTACCGTGAAGGACATCGCCCAGAAGATCTCCGAGATCGTCGCCAGGCAGGGAGGCGCCGGCCTACGGCCGGTCGCTCAGCCAGTTGACCCGGGCCCGGGGCGGGCCGAAATCCTGAAGCCCTCAGCGGAGGAGGCGAGTTTAAAGCGGCTCGTATTCCACCAGGCCGAGGTGGAGCCGGCGGTCTCCAAGCCCCTGGAATTGAGCCCGGGCGAGTCAGTCCTCCTGCTCTCACCTGACCGGGATGACCGCCTGGCTGGAAGTGTGGGAGACATCCTCCGACTGGATTACGGGGTGGAGACGGTTCCCCTGCACTTCATGCCGGGGATCTTGGATCTGGGTTTAGAGAGCTGCAACCTTTTGACTGAAGCCGGGTCCTCCCGGGCTGCCAAGAGAATAACGGGGCTGGCGTCCCTCGCCGGGTTGGTCATCACCCTCCCACAAGGCGGATCGGCAAGATTAAGAGACCTGGGAGAGGCGGCGCAGCTTCTCAGGGGGCTCTTTCTCGTCCTGCAGGCATTTCTCCAATCATCGGCTAAGAAATTCGTCGTGCTGATCCATTCCGGGGAAGATACCGAAACTCTCGACGGGCTGCCGGTGGAGGGGATGCTCGGACTGTTGCTGTGCGCCGCCCAGGAATACCCATCGGTCCAGTTTCGCACCCTGACCGTCGACCGAGATACCGACCTGCGCGCCGCCTTCGGCGACGCTCTGGATCGAGGCTACCCCGTGGTGGAGATGATTCATCGGCATGGCAGGGTCTTCACTTCGGAGGGGAGCGTCGCCCCGTCCCTCTTCAATGGTCCGGCAAGTCTGCATCTGAGTTCTGGAGACGTAATAGTCATGTCCGGGGGAGCCGCGGGCATCACCGCCCACCTGGCCCGCAGTCTGGCGCCCTTCACGCCCCGCTTGGTCTTTCTGGGGAGGACACCGCTGGATCAAAAAATCAATCCCGTCAAGCCGCGATCCCAGCCTGCGCCTGCTGAGACGTTCACTGCCGACAACCGAGCCGTGGAGATGGCTCAGACCCTGGCGGATTTGCATGCCGCCGGGATCGAGGCCACATACCATACCTGCGATGTCACCGACCCCGACGCGGTCCGGGCGATCATGGGCGAGATGGCAAGCCGTTACGGCAGAATCGACGGCATTATTCACGGGGCTGGAGTCCTCCGGGACGGTCTCCTCAGCCAAATGACCGTGGATGACCTCTCCATGGTTGCGGACGTCAAATTTCTGGGGGCGTGGCATCTCTTCTCGGCGGCGGAGGGGGCGGGCTTGAGGTTTTTCGTGGGCCTGTCCTCGGGCGCAGCGATCCTGGGGAATCCTGGCCAGTCCAACTACGCGGCCGCCAACCGGATGATGACGGCGCTACTCAGATACCTCGGGCGGAAAAACCGCGCCATCCAGTTCAAAGCCTTGATGCTGCCTCCGGTCGAGGGCGCGGGCATGGCCGCGGATCCGGCGGTCCGGGAGTTGATGCGGCGGAAGGGCGTGGCGTACATCCAGGTAAATGAGCTGGCCGGGCTTTTCTGCCGGGAGCTCTCGGTAGCCCCGGCCGACGACGATCGGGTGATGTTCATGCGGACCCTGCCACCCGTAAAAACCGCACAGCTCAATGAGACAATTCCCCCGGCGCCCCGGGGAGAGCTGGCCGGCGGCGCCGTGGCCTTTAGCCCCGAAGACTTTCCCCTGATCGACCGCATCTCTTCCCTGGACCTGCGCCGGGAACAGCTGGAAGCCGTCAGATCCTTTTCCCGGGAGCAGGACCTTTGGCTCGAGGATCACCGGCCCCTCAAGTTCGGCGAGCATCCTCTGGTCTCAGCCGCCATGGTTCTGGAGACCTTCATGGAAGCCGCCCGGATCCTGTATCCCCACCTGCAGGTGCGAGGAGTCCGCCAGGTGCGCTTCCTGGACATGATCCAATGTCCTCCCGGGACGCCGCGGACTGCTAAAATCTTCTGCCGCCGAGCCAACACCTCCCTGCGGGAGGTAGGGTGCGGGGTCTCTCTATCAACCCAGGTGATCTCCCCCGCCGGAAGATTGACGGACCGTTTCACCCTGCACTGCCAAGGCCAGGTGATCCTCGATGGTACGGTAGGCTATCTCGAGGAGGGGCTGACGGATTTTCCGGTCCGGCTGGACGAACTGCAGACGCCGCCCATGGATCAGGCCCAGGTTCTTA
>JBAZPO010000037.1 GCA_041648175.1 Desulfobaccales bacterium
GCGGGCCGCTCCGCCTGGTCGGGCCGCCACTGACCTATCCGAGCCCGTTCAGCATCAGCAAGCAGAAGCTAGTGACCATCCAATACGGGTTGTCGGCTGACGCTAATATCGATATCTATGTCATCGGGGTTGGCGGGGTGAGAGCGAAGAAGTTCACCTTGATGGCCGGCGGCGAAGGTGGTTCAGCCGGGGTTAATAAAGTTACCTGGGATGGCCGGACCGATATGGGAACTCTCGCCGGTAATGCCATCTACGTCGGCAGTTTGATCTCCCGCGATGACGGGCGACTCCTCGGCAAATTCCGCCTGACTATCGTTGACTAAGGCGAAGCAGCTCTTGTTTGAGGGCTAGCGCGGCTTTGGCGCCCGGCCGGACCGGTTTCCCCACCTGTATCTTTACAGGTGAGAAAGGGAGCGGCACAAAATATTTATCCCAGCGCCAGAACAGGGTTAATTTGAACGGCGCAACCACCCCGATCGGTACAATTGATACCCCAGCTTTTTCCGCGATGTAATGAACCCCAGGCTTCACCTCATGGCTGGGGCCGATCGGCCCATCGACCGCGATCACTGCGTCGTGGCCTGATTTAAGGAGCTTGATCAAGCGGGCGGCGGAACGGGCCGCGGCGAGTTTGTCGTCGCCAGTCGGCGTCGGAATGGTCTCGTACCCGAGCCAGCGGGCGCATTGCCCCAGGATCCGGCCGCGCGCTTCGCTGGAGACGAGGATTGCCGCCCGGCGGCGACGGTAGAGGAAGAACATCACGAAGGTCTCCCGATGCCAGACGGCGAAGAGGCAATTTTTTCCTTCTTGCGCGGCCCGAACCTTAACCGGACCATCGCGGTTAAAACGGAGGGTGAAGCAAATCGCGTTGATGGCCAGGTAAAGAAGGCCGGCCTGGATAAGGATGTAGAGATCGAGCAGTAAGTTCATTATTCATATTTTAGCACAATTGCTTTTACCCCTATCCCCCATCCCCTTCCCCCTTATTAAGGGGGAAGGGGAGAAGAGGGGTTAGGGGTGTATAATTAATCTCATGAAGCTCCTCCTTATCCAGCCCTCCATGTACCAGGAAGTGGGTAAGCTGCTGAAGTTCCATAAGGCTTTTATTCCGGCGATCACCATGCCGACTTTGGCGGCCTTGACCCCGGAGGATGTTGAGGTCCAGATCGTCGACGAGCATGTTGACGAAGTTGACTTGGACGCCAAGGCCGACCTGGTCGGGCTGACCTGCCATACTTTTTCCGCTTCGCGCGCTTACGAGCTCGCCGACGAGTTCCGCCGGCGCGGCCGGAAAGTTGTGCTCGGAGGTATTCACCCGACGGTCTTGCCGGAAGAGGCCAAGGAGCACGCTGACAGCGTCATCATCGGCGAGGCCGAAGATAGCTGGGCCCAAGTGGTCAACGATTTCCGGGCCGGGACTCCGCGCCCCTTTTACCGCACCCCTTTTCCCGACCTGAAAAAACTAGTCATTCCCCGGATCGACCTGATCAATTTAAAGAAATATCAGAACATGCCCTTCTCTAATTTGCCGACGATCCCGCTCGAAACATCGCGCGGCTGTCCTTTTTCCTGCGATTTTTGCCTGGTGACCCAATTCTATGGCAGCCATCACCGCTCCAAGCCGGTCGCCAATGTTGTTCAGGAGATAAAAGCGACCGGTGCGAAGTATTATTTTTTCTGTGACGTTAATATCGGGGCGGATGTGAAGAGGGCGGAGGAACTTTTCCGCGCGCTCATCCCTTTAAAGATAAAGTGGGCGGGGCAATTCAATATCTTTGCCGCCCGGCACCCGGAGATGCTTCGTCTGGCCAAACAGAGCGGCTGTTACGCCGCCTACCTCGGGATAGAAAGTATCAATCCGGCCAGTTTAAAAAGCGTTAATAAGCAGATCAATAAGATCGATGATTATGCCCAGCAGTTAAAAGTCTTCCACGACTGTGGGGTCCCGGTCCACGGCAGTTTTGTTTTTGGTTTGGACGAAGATGACGAACAGACGATCGACCAGACGGTCGAGTTTGTCGACCGGAACCACCTGGACAAGGTCACTTACTATTTTCTTTTCCCGGTCCCGGGGACAGCGCAATATGAGCGGTTAAAGGCCGAGGGGAGAATGGTCCATGACCGTTACTGGCTGGATAAGTCCCGGTCGATCCTTGATGTCCATTATCAACCCAAAAAAATAAGCCGGGAAAGACTGCTGGCGAAGTTCTGGGAGGCTAATGACCGGACATTTTCGCTATCGTCGATAATTCAGCGTCTTTTCCTTCCCCCGCAGCCGCAGGCCCCGACCTCGTTCGTTTCCAATCTTTATTACCGGCGGATGATCAAACAGCGGCAGTTAACTTTCTCTTGAGAGGAGGCCCTGGAAGGTCAGATTAAGCAGGTCGCGCCGTTCAGCTTGCGTTTCTTCCTTGATCATTTTTCTGGTATGTTCGATCAATATAGCCGGGTCTTGTTTTCCATCCCAATTCAGGTAATAGCAGGGGACGGCCCCTTTATTCTTGGCCCAGATCACCGCTGGAACGAAAAGTTCCGCCTCGGTCAGCGGGGCGCGGCTCCCCTGGATATACTGCTCGTTAAAGTCGTTCAGGAGCTGTTGGCGTCCGGCCGGCGCTAAAGCGGCGTAGGTCGTCGCCCCGATCATTATTTGTCCGCGGACCACGGCGTGCTGCAGGCGGGCGGATACGTTGACCGCGTCGCCGATCACCGAGAATTCGATCTTGCTCTTCTCGTGGCCGAGGTTCCCGGCGATCACCATCCCGGTGTTCAGCCCGACCGACATCCCGAGCGGAGCAATCTGATGGCGCTGATACATCGCCCGCATTTCCGGGGACAAATTGATCTCCTCTAACTCCCTCTGGAGGCCGATCGCCGCCCAGACCGCTCCGCGGACGTCGCCTTCGACCCGGTCGGGGACGCCAAAATCGGCCATGATGCAGTCGCCGTCGTGTTTGTCGACCATCCCGCCGTTATTGACCACGATCGGGTCAAGACGGGAAAAGAGATGGGAGAGCATGTAAACGACCTTTTCCGGCTGGTCCTTTAAGATGTCGGACAGGGCGGTAAAACCGGAGACATCGGCGAACATGATCGTGGCGTCGTCGATCTTCTGGCCGCGCAGCTTGGAATAATCGCGTTCTTTGACCACCCGGAAGACCTTTTCTCCGAGATATGACCGGGTCGTTTCGTTCAGCTCTTCCTGCAGGACCTTGATCATGATCCCGGTCGAAGCCAGGCTGGCAAAGATCCGCCCCGCCTCGAACTGGCCGATCAGGCGCTTTTCTTCTTCCGCGCTCAATTTATCCGGAATGATCTCCGGATTGGTCACTTCCAGGCAGCCCAGACAAACTGCTTCGTCCCGCTCGTTGAATTCAAGCAAGCTGCGGATGAAATATGATTCCACCCCGACGATCGAAATAAGAAAACGGTTCTGCGGCCGAACATGGAACTGGTCGACATCTTCGATCATCAGGGCGACCGGTTTCAGGGCTGAAGTGCGGACATTCCCGACCGCTGATTCCAGACGCTGGTTAATGACCCCGATATCCAAGCCCCCTTTGCGGCAGGCCTCTTCGATCTTTAACCCCTTGCCGATCTTTTCCTCGCGTAAATTTGGATTGTTGGAACCGGCCGAGACAATTCTAATAATAGCCCCTGCCTGGACCAGGGGGATGACCACTCCAGCGCTTAAGTCAACTTGATCTAAGGTCACCTCTTCCAGCTTAACATAAGCATTCTCGTACGACTTGAGCTTGCCGACCGCGTCGGTCAGCGCCCCGGCAAAAGCGCCGGCGATCTTCCCTATCCCCGGGCCTGCTTTATCGCCCAGCATTCCCTTGACCATATGCTTGACCATTTCCGAGCCAGGTCTCAAGTTCCGCCGGTAAAGCTGGCGGCTCCCGTCCTGTTTTTCGACCGCCACCAAGTCTTCCCGGATCGAGAGATTTTCCCACTCTTCCAGGGCAATGAACCGGCCCCGTCCGTCAACGACCTGGGTTGGCGTCTGGCTCTCTTCTAAAGAGAGGGACATTTCCCGGGCCGATCCGGCCCGGCGCAAAGTTAGCACGTTGGCGTCAGTTAGCGCTTGTCCTTCGACCGCCAGCACGTAGCGGTAAGGGAGACCGATCTTGCCATCGGCTGATTGGACGACCCAACCGGCCGATTCGGAATACGGGGAGCGGCCGATCACCTGGTAGGCCCAGCGGGTCACCACATCGAACATCTCGGTAATATTCTCGATCAAGGTCTGGTTGGAGCTGGTCCGGTAGATCGCGCTCATGATCTCTAAATATGCCTGGTGGCCGAGATCGAGGTAGCGGACCTTGTCGCGCGCCTGTTCCAGGAGATGGTCGCGATGTTTCTGCAGTTCTTCCATCCGTCCGCCCACAGCCGCGGTTGAGCGTTCCGACAGCGCCTCCTGGGCGATCAGATGGTCGAGCGCGCGGGCGCTTTTGACCGGCACAAATGTGTCATAAAACCGCTTCCAGCTCCGATTCTCTATGATCCTTGCTTGGATCAGGACGCCTTTCTCCAATTTGGGAGCGGGCAAACCTTTTGGCCAGGCCGCGGTAATAGCGGCTAGCACATCCTCCTCAAAACCGGCCAAAGAGGCCCCCTTTAAGGCGACCCCGCGGCTGGCTGTTTCCCGGGCGAGATCGTTGCCGAGCAGTTGGTAGGTTACCTGGCCGGCAATTTTAACCGGCAGGCCATAGGCTTTGGCCAGGCGGCCGGCAATGTCGTAGAAATAAGCTAGTTTTTTAGACTGGGCGTTAAGCTCCGCCTGGCGGCGCAAACCGCGGCCGACCTGGATAAAGGGATAAGTTATAACTCGAGTGAAACCCATACGATTTGCTATCGATGGAATAGGGTGGTGATTTCACTTTTCCTGTAGGGAGCGTGTTATAATTTAATGATGCGTTTTTGGTTAATTTTACTGATTATTCTCTGTCCTTTGGCCGCCTGCGGCCTTTATCAGTCCAGCTTCTACGATTTCGACGGGGTGCTGGAATATAACTATCAGACCTACCGTAAGGAGAGCAAGGAAAAGCTCTTCGCGGAGAAGTTCACCCTCTCCAAGCTGAACGACCAGGGCCGCGAGTTCCTCGTCATCCAGAGTAGCAGCCAGGCGCTGGCGGCCAACCCGGAAAAGTTCGACAAGGAAACGATCACTTATTATCTGGTCAAAGGGCGGAAGATGAGCACCTATTGCCATGAGAACAAGACGGTCAGGAACAAGCGCCCATTTCTCTCGCTAAAGATCGCTTTCGACTGGGCGCAAAAAAAAGCGAATTACCGGTTGAACAATCAGGCGGAGAAAAGGCAGGAAAATTACAATTTTAATCTTTCCGATCGGACGATGCTGACCCACGATCTTGGCCCATTTTTCCAGGATATGGTCCTGAACCAGAAGAAGGACGAGCCGTTTACGGTGGTCTTCCCGACCGGCCGGATGCTTAATCTCCGGGCAAAAGTGGCCGGGAACGAACTGGTTAAAACGCGCTCTGGTGAGTATCTTTGCGAAAAGATCGAGATGAAACCGGACTTTAACCTCCTCGCCCTGCTGGCGCCGACGATCACTTTTTGGTTCATGACCGTTCCCCCCTACACTTTTGTTAAATATGAAGGCCCGGAGCGCGGCTTCAATTCTCCGGCCGTGGTCCAGGAACTGGTCGGCATTAATAAACCTTAATAAGATGCGCAAGTTAACCATTATTGTTCTGCTCCTGGCTGCGGTCCTGCTCGGTTTTTCCTCCGCCGCCTCCCCGCGGGTCGCGCTGGTCTTGAGCGGCGGGGTAGCGGCGCGCGGCCTCTCCGAGATCGGGGTCATCAAGGCGCTGGAAGAGGCGGGGATCCCGGTCGATTATGTGGCCGGCACCAGCATGGGGGCGGTTCTCGGCAGCTTGCTGGCGCAGGGCTACAGCGCCGACGAGATCGGGGCGATCGTCCGTTCGATCGACTGGCTGCAGGCCTTTGTCCAGGCCAGTGACTATCAGAATTTACTCTTCGGCGAAAAAGAGAACTACGGCAAATATTTGCTTAACCTGGAATTGGACGGTTTTAAGCCGCTGATCCCCAAGAGCCTGATCAACGCGCAGAAGCCATCGGTCATTTTTACCGGCATCTCGTTGCGCGCCCTGGAGATCAACGATTTTGATAAGCTTAAGGTCCCTTTTCGCGCCAATGCCACCGATTTGGAGTCTGGCGATGAGGTGGTCTTTAGCTCCGGCTACCTGCCTAAAGTGCTGCAAGCCTCCAGCGCCGTGCCGCTGATGTTCCCGCCGGTCGAGCTGGACGGGCGCCTGCTGATCGATGGCGGGGCGGTCAATAACCTGCCGGTCAACTTGGTTCGCGAATTCCAGCCGGACGTGATCGTCGCCGTCAACCTGGGGGGCGGGCTGAAAAAGAAGCGAGAGCTTAACTCGATCATCGCCATCCTGAACCAGAACCTCGCTTTTCTTCAGCGCGAAACGGTCGCGAAGCATCGCCAGGAGGCCGATATCCTGATCGAGCCGCAGATCGACGCCTACAGTTTCTCCGACTTCGACAAGCTTGACGAGATCATCGAAGTTGGTTACCGGGCGGCTAAAGCGCAAATGCCGCGGCTGCTTAAACTTCTTAAGGCGAAGGGCTATAAACCGGCAGCTAAACAAACGATCAAGAGCCCGGCCGTACCGGTGAAGTCGGTCGCCATTGTCGGGGAGAGCCTCTATCCGAAGTGGGTGCTTTATGGGCTCCTCTCCAGCGAGGCCAATGCCCCGCTGGATCCGCGGCGGGTTGAGCGGGACCGCCGCGCTCTGGAAAACAAGTATCTGGGCGATGGTTACGCGCTGGCCAGGGTCGCCAGCTCATTTGAAGCGGAAAGCGGCCGCTTGACCTTTAAGGTCTACGAGGGGAGGATCCGGCTGGTCGAATTCGTCGGCCGGCGCAACATTAGTGAACTCTACCTGAAGGACAAGATCAAGTATCGGCCGATCTTCAATAAAAAAGAGGTTGAGGAGAATATCGACCAGATCTACGCCAGCGGGAACTTTAGCAGCGTCAATTACCGCGCCGTGGCGGGGCCCAGCGGGTACACCCTCCAGTACTTGGTCCAGGAAAAGAACTACAACAACCTGGCGGTCGGCCTTCATTACGACACCTATGAGCAGCTCTCGCTCCTAGCCGACCTGACTTTAAGCTTCAGCAAGACCAGGAATTTTAAACAGATCGTCAGCCTGAAGGTCGGCAACGAATACAATTACGAACTGAACACGGAGTTCGCTCCCAATCAGTTCGGCCAGGACCTGATCGGCGGTTTTGATCTTTTTTACGGCCTGATCAATCAGGATATTTATGGCGGTACGCAGGTCGCCTCGACCTACGGGATCCTTTCCGCCGGCGGCAGCTTGCGGCTGATCGCCAATATCGAACCGGTCGGCCAGGTGACCGGCGGCCTGGAGGTTTTCAAGGCTTCTTACCAGCGGCTCTTTTCACTCCTGCCGGACGAGAATATCGCCAAGCTTTATCTGCGGACCAAGATCGATTCACTGGACAACCCCATCTTGCCCAAAAAAGGGGTGTTGGTCGGCTTGGAATATCAGCAAGGACTCCGTACCCTAGGGGGAAGTTTCGATTTTACCAAGACGATGCTTGATCTGGCCGGATATCTTCCGGTCCGCGAACAGCAGACCCTCTTTGCCAAAAGCCGGATCTATCTTGGTAAAGGGAATGTTCCTTTTTCGGAATTCTATCCGCTGGGGGGCGAGGCGACCCTGCTTGGCTACGGCCGGAACCAATTCCTGGGGAAAGATCTGGTCTCGCTCCGGCTCGGTTACCGCTTTCCGGTCTATGTTCCGGCCAACCAGCTGATCGAGGGGGTATATTTATCCCTGTTACAAGATCTGGGGGTCAGCGGGCTGCAGGTCGATCAGATCAAATTTGAGAATGTAAAATACGGCAGCGGCGCGGAGATCCAGTTCAACACGATGCTGGGTCTGGCCGGCCGGGCCAATCTCGGCTTCGGCCAGGCGGCCTATTTCTACTTAGCGGTCGGTAATAACTTCTAGTTAAGGACGAACTTGCTGGTCGAAGCAGTCCCGCCGGCCGGGGACACGGTCAAAGCAAGATTATGTTATAATCCCGACATGGGTTTTACCCTCGGTATCGTCGGTTTGCCTAACGTCGGTAAATCGACCCTTTTTAATCTTCTGGCCCAGGCCAAAGCGGACGTCTCCAACTATCCGTTCACAACTATTAAGCCGAATGTCGGCGTCGTCGCCGTGCCGGACGAGCGGGTCGCCCAGATCGCCGCGGTCGTTGGCTCGGCTAAAACCGTTCCGACTGTCATCGGGT
>JBAZPO010000038.1 GCA_041648175.1 Desulfobaccales bacterium
GATCGTGGTTTCCAGCTCGAGGCTCAGCGCCGCGGCCCGCGCTATCACCTCCTGGGGATCGGAAATCTCGGCCGGGGTGATCTTGTCCACCACTTCGGCGGCCGTGTAGCCGAGCATGCGCTCGGCGCCGACATTGAATATTTGAATGACGCCCTGCGCGTCGGTGGCGATACTCGAGAAGTTGGCGCTGTTGAAAATCGCGTTCTGCAAGGCCCCCGCTTTCAGCAGGGCCTCTTCCGCCTGCTTACGCGCGGTATTATCGGTACCGATCAGCAGATAGCCGATGATGGTGTTTTGAACGTCCCGTAGCGCCGTGACCGAGACGATTGCCGGAAAGCGGCTCCCGTCCTTGCGGATGTAGGTCAGTTCGTAGATGTCCTCGATCCCCCGGGAAGCCTTGAAGACCAAGGCCTCGAAACCCGGCGTGATCTGGGTTTCCAGCTCGAGGCTCAACGCCGCGGCCCGCGCTATCACCTCCTGGGGATCGGAAATCTCGGCCGGGGTGATCTTGTCCACCACTTCGGCAGCCGTGTAGCCGAGCATGCGCTCGGCGCCGACATTGAATATTTGAATGACGCCCTGCGCGTCGGTGGCGATACTCGAGAAGTTGGCGCTGTTAAAAATCGCCTTCTGCAAGGCCCCCGCTTTAAGCAGGGCCTCTTCCGCCTGCTTGCGCGCGGTATTATCGGTGCCGATCAGCAGATAGCCGATGATGGTGTCTTGAACGTCCCGCAGGGCCGTGACCGAGACGATTGCCGGAAAGCGGCTCCCGTCCTTGCGGATGTAGGTCAGTTCGTAGATATCCTCGATCCCCCGGGAAGCCTTGAAGACCAAGGCCTCGAAACCTGGCGTGATCTGGGTTTCCAGCTCGAGGCTCAACGCCGCGGCCCGCGCTATCACCTCCTGGGGATCGGAAATCTCGGCCGGGGTGATCTTGTTCACCACTTCGGCGGCCGTGTAGCCGAGCATGCGCTCGGCGCCGACATTGAATATTTGAATGACGCCCTGTGCGTCGGTGGCGATACTCGAGAAGTTGGCGCTGTTGAAAATCGCCTTCTGCAAGGCCCCCGCTTTAAGCAGGGCCTCTTCCGCCTGCTTACGCTCAGACTGCGGGACCAGCCAATTTTGGTCAGAGTAGTTTGCCATTTCTCATCTTTCCTGGGAGGTCGCAGCCTGTCTTCGAGCCGTTCAAGCTAACATATTGAAAGTCAGGGCCCAGGGGCCCGAAGGCCCCTGGGCTATCGCTACTTCATGGTCATTCCGATTGCGGTTTTCCCTTTTGCTGCTCTTGGCGCTGTTGGGCCGGGGGCGCTGGTTTTCCCTTAACCGGAGGCTTAGCCTTGACTGCAGGTTCGGCCGGAACTGCAGGCTTAGCCGGAACTGCAGGCTTACCCTTGACCGCGGGCTCGGACGGTACGGCGGGCTTAGCCTTCACGGCTGGCTCGGCCGGCACCGCACGTTGGCCTGGTACTCTAGGTTTAGCCTTGACGGCAGGTTCGGCCGGCACCGCAGGTTTGGCTTTAACCGCGGGCTCGGCCGGTACGGCAGGCTTAGCCTTAACGGCTGGCTCGGCCGGTACCGCAGGCTTAGCCGGGATCGCAGGTTTTCCCTTAACCGCAGGCTCGGCTGGTACGGGAGGTTTACCTTTGACGGCAGGTTCGGCCGGCACCGCAGGTTTAGCCGGTACTACTGGTTTGGCCTTGACCGCAGGCTCGGCCGGCACGGCAGGCTTAGCCTTCACGGCAGGCTCTGCCGGTACCGCAGGCTGAGCCGCTACCGGCTTGATGGGCAGCGGTTTGATCGGGACAATCTGCTGCTTCGGCGGTAGTTTCTGCACCTGCTGCTGCATTTGCGGAGTTAGAGGCATGAGCGCCTTGGCAGGCAAGCCTGCCCCCGGGACGCCCTGGCCAGGTTTCACCGGATGCGGTTGCACCCTGGGAATTTGGGCCGTTAGTTGCGGCACTCCTTGGAGAGCCGGCAGATTTGCCTGGGCCAATCTGATATTGCCCGTCGGTTTGGATGGCGGCAAGGGCTCACCCTTAAGCAAGGCAGGCGGCACAATCTGCCTGATGTAGGCGTTGCGGGCCACCAACTGCTGAGGCGGGACCACATTGTTGATCCTGGTGATGTTGGTTGTGTTGTTGGTGATGTTGTTGTTGATGATGGTTTGGTTAATGTTGGTGACTCGGGAGATATATTGCACCGGCGGACCCCAGCTATAGGCGCCGTAGCTGGGGGCGCGGCCCCTGGAAACGGCCGGAGCGTAATACGCGGGGGTGTAATAAGTGGACACAATCACCGTTTGCCGATAGAACACCGGCACATAGGACGGGGGCGCCAGCACCGGCTGGGAAATATAGGAATAGGCCGGAGTGTATGGCTGGCCAAAACCCAGCAGGAAGCTGGCCGCTTGGGCAAAAATCCATAATGGGGGGGTGAGCACGTCTGCTGCGGGCGCTCCGTAGGTCGACGGTGCATAGGCCGGGGGCGGGACATAGCCTTGAGGGGGAATCGGGGCCCAGCCCACATACGAGGCATTCACCGGCACGTTTTTGTGACTGGTGCGCCATTGCACCGTGGATGGATACCAGGTGCGTCCCGGAACCCAGACCCAGCCGTACCCGGCGGTGGGCATCCAGTTACCGTAATGGTAGGTAGCCCAACCCCAGGGTTCCTGGGACTCGAATATGTAGCCCTGTTTGGTGGGGACCCAGCGGCCGTCGGTATAAGGCCGCCAATCATCCCCGACTCGGCTGGGTTGCCACACCGGCCCATAATTCTCATATTCAAACCATTGCCCGTGCTGCTCGAGTTCATTATAAAACATCGCCACATCTTCCGGGGCTGCCTGGGCCAACTGGGTAAAACCAGTTCCCAGGACCAGAGCCAACCCCACGCATAAGGCTGCTACCAACCCTAAATACCGTTGCTCTCTCTTCATCCTGTCTGCTCCTTCAAGTAAGATCGCCGCCCGCGGCTAAGGTTGGCAATCAGAGGGCACAGGGGCCCGAAGGCCCCTGTGGTTATTGCTATTTCATGGGAGGCGGGGTTGACGGTTCCGGAGCCATAGGAGTTTTAGCAATCTTCTCCTGGAGCTTTTTGTAGTTCTCGTCAACAATGGGAGCGATAGTGCTGGTGGCGCCCAACTTCCGTAGCGGTTTCACCGCATTGCACAGGCCACCGACAAAGCAAGTCTGCTCCACCTGTTCCAGGTACTCTGTCGCATGGGCTTTGGCGTCGGTTAGATACGCCAGGGCATCCTTCAACTTGCCATTCTTCTCTTGCAGCACCGCCAGATTGTTCAGGGCAAAGGGATTATAGCGATCGCGGCTGAGGGCATCTTTGAACTGATATTCCGCGGCCTCATATTTGCCGTCCCGCAAGAGATCGTATCCTTTGGCTATGGGGGTGATTACGTCTTCCGCCATTAAGGCCCGGGGGCCGCTGCGGTGTTTGGGTTCACCCACGGTCGGCTGGGGGGCCGGGCCGGTCGTTTGTTGCGCCAGGGCCACGGACCCGAAAAGGAGCCCGATTGCTAACAAACAGGCGACCACGGTCATCAAGTTACGGGTATTACGCATATAAGCTCTCTCCTCAATTTTAGATAATGACATCGATCCTAGAGGCGCCATGGGCCGCCTTAACGCCAGGTTGAACCATGACGAAAGCAACAATCATTAATAAATTCTGCGTACGGTTCCGAGACCAATTAACGCTCGACGAAAGGCGCAAGCTCAACGTTTAAAATCCTTTTCGGTTAATTACGAAGTCGGTTTCAAAAGAGACTTAGGCGCCCACTTGGGCAATAAGACGGCGTCAATCACATGGATTACGCCGTTAGTGGCCATGACGTCAGCTTTGATGATGTGGGCGGTACCCACCATATATTTGTCGCCCACTTTGGTGAGCACGAGGAGGTCGCCCCGATCCGTAGGACACAAGGTCTTGCATTCCTTAAGCCCCGGAAGATCTTTGGCCATATACTTGCCAGGGGTGATGTGGTAGAAAACCAAGTCCCGGACACGGGCGCCATCGGCCATCACGCCATCCAGGAAGTCTTTGGGCAGCTTGGCGAAGGCCTCGTCCGTGGGCGCAAACAGGGTGAAATTGCCCGGCATCGCCTTCAATTCCTGAGCATTGGCTTTATCCACGGCACTTAAGAAAGTCGTAAAATTGCCGGCAGCCTTTAAAGTATCGTACATATTTACGGGGGCTTGGCTCAGAGCCGTCCCTACCGAAAGCAGCACCACCAGTAACGTCATTAGGGCAATTTTTATTCTCATTGCATCTTTCTCCTTAGTTTTTTTATGATCAAGCGTTGTCTAGCGTTACCTGGTCTCGGAAAACGCAAGCCTGTTTCCTCAAAAAAGTGCCATAAAGCTTATCCTCGCCAGCCACCTTAATTCCCGGCCGGTGCACCTCCTTTTCGATTCCCTCACTCCCCTTATAGTCGCCCAAGGAGGAACAGGATGAGAATCACTATCAGGATCGTCCCGACGACACCAGTCGGAGCATAGCCCCATTCCCTGCTATGAGGCCAGGTAGGAAGGGCGCCGACGAGAAAGAGGATGAGTACGACAATTAAAATAGTGCCTAACATGGTATTCCTCCTTTGTGGTTAGCCTAAATTAGGCGGCAGCCTTAGCACTGCTTTGACCGTAGCCACTTTCCCGGTCCCGGCTATTGCCCGGGCTTCGGGGCTTCTTTCCCGGGTTTGAGGAATTCTTTGGCGATAACTTTGCCGTTCATAAATTGGATGTTAATGGTGATGCCTTCCCCCTTCCACATGGCGGTGGCACCGGAAATCAGCGCCACATCGATACTGGAGGAATCGGCGGGTTCTCCCAGAATGGCCTTGACTTCCGCCAGAGTCATGCCGGTTTTGATTTTATCGAAGTTTTCCTGGTTAATCTTGGCGCCCGAGCAGGCCATGAGACACAACAAAAAAACCATGGCCACCGCGGCCGTCTTAAAACGTAACCGATGCCGTTCCATGAGATACCCCCATTCCTTAAAAAAAGCAGGGTCAGGTTAATGAGGAACCAACCCTATAATACCGATGACAATTAAGTAGATCGCCACAATGTAGTTCAAGAGCCTGGGTATCATGAGAATTAATATTCCCGCTATCAGTGAGGCCACCGGTGTCAGATAAACAGTTGGGAACATTTTCAGTCTCCTTGGATCTGGAAAAACCGCAGAGGTTTGGTCTGCCCATCCCCTATCGGCGCCTGGGCATGGGAAAAACGATGCAAAGGTAGTTCATTTACTTCCAATGCTTCTTGAACTCCTTTTCCGCCTCTTCCTTGGTGATACCGTATCTCTCCTGGATTTTGCCGAGGAGTTGATCACGCTTTCCAGCAACGACGTCCAAATCATCGTCGGTGAGTTTGCCCCATTTCTCCCTAACCGTGCCTTTGAATTGCTTCCAGTTTCCTGCCACTTGATCCCAGTTCATAACTTGCCTCCTTCACCTCAGTATTTGCTGAATATTCTGTTGCAGCGACTGCTGCTGTTGCATCATTGACGGGGGCATCATCACGCCCTGACCCATCGTAGACTCGTCTATCGCCAGCCCAGCAGCCCTATCTGCATCTGTCCCAACTTGGTGCTGGGGACCTCTTTTCCAAGTTTAATCCGGCTCCGGACACCGTTACCGCGGGTAGCGGTATGGATAATATGGATAACCATATTGTGGCGATCCATACGGAGTAGTGTAATACGGAGTAGTATAAGGATACCCGGACCTATATTGTTGGCCGCCGTAAGGAGATCCATAACTGCTATATCCATATGGACTCACGCAGCCACCAAATAGAAATAGCGTTAGACATATAATAATGTACCTATAATATTTTGACATATCGGCATCCTTTCTAAGCAGAAGTTGAACGTTTACCGTTGCCTGATCTTGCGCCCACAGGCGAATCCAAGTCCCTCCCTGGGCGCCGGCGGCCTTATTTTTGCTTCATCTTCATATGTTCTTGCATCATCTCTTCCCGCCATTTATTCAAGAGGTTCAGATATTGCCCCTGCTGCACGGGCGTCATCAGGGCCAGTTCCTCATCCTGTTGGGACTTGAAGGACTTGACCATATTGTCCTTGTTCGCGCGTACCGCGGCTACCAGGCCTTTGATCTTGGCCTCATCGGGGTTGGCCGCGGCCAAAGCTTTCTCCAATTCGATATAGGATTTCTTCAACCTCTCGATTAATTCCTGGCGTTCCTTGGCATACTTTTCTTCCACGGCGTTAAAGTCTTTGGCCTTTTCCGGGCTGAGCTTCAACTCTTTAACCGCAGCGGCCCGGCGCATTTTATGCATTTCACCCCAGGAATCTTCTTTGGCCTGGCCCAGGGCGGGCGTCAGCAGCATCGCACTCAGGATGGCGCAGAGTGCCCCTAACTTGAAATTGAATTTACCTTTCATGTTATCCTCTCCTTTGGTAAGAGTTTTATCCCGCTATGCAGCAGCCCATCTTCGTAATTTTGTGATGAAAGGGACTTTCTGCCCTTCAAAGGTCAGGGGGCAATCAACCCTGAGGCTTCTGGGGCCCGCGGCCTGGCTGGAAGTGGACGTTTGAACCCGCATGCACATGGGATTTACTCCCTTGTTACCCGGGTGCGCCGCACATCGAGCTTAGGCCCCCGAGCTGAAAAATAGATCCGATAGTGATGGACCTCTCCATCCTGGATGGTCATATGCCGGAACCGCACATCCGAGGTGCTGCCGCTGCCGCTATAGGCCTTGAGAAACAAGGTGTAAACCCCGATTTCCCGGCCGATTATCCGCAGGTGATAAAGGCCGCTCATCGGATTGCGCACGTGAATCTCCGTGTCCTCAGGACCCGTCCTGTCTCCGGAAGGATCGATGAGCACAAGCTCACCCGGGGGGGAGCCCCCAGTCTCGGATTGGATACGGATGTCCAAAGTCCCTCTATATACCCGGTATTCAGATTCTCCGTTGTACTGGACTGTCTGCATCGCCCCCGGCGTCTCTCCGCTCTTGGCGGCGGCAACTGTGCCTGGGAAAATGGCCAAGACCGAGGCAATGAAAAGCCAGATCGCCAGCCACGCTGATGTTTTGGTTCCTCGGTTCATGACAACTTCCTCCGGTAGTATGTGGTTAGGCGGTCTTAATTCTCTTCTTTCTCGAGTTCCCGCAGGCGCCGTTCGGTGGCTTTCTGGCGCTTGATGGCATCCTCCTGGCGCTTGATGGCGTCTTGCTGGCGCTTGCCGGTATCTTGCAGTTTTTTCTCTTTCTGTTCGAGATATTGCGATTCCTCTTGGCGCTTCTGCTGTAACTCTTGCTGTTGCTTATCTGCAATCGTCGGCGATTCGCTTTGGGCCAGGACTTGGCTCGCGAGCCAGAGATTGCCGGGGATTATCAATGAACCTGCCAGGAGCATCATTCCCAGTCCCATGATCTTTTTCATCTGCCTCTCCTACCAGTCCCAAATATCTAAGATGATGCCGCAGCCATCTTCTTCTATCCAAAACCGCTGTTTTGATTCTAATTCTTGAGC
>JBAZPO010000039.1 GCA_041648175.1 Desulfobaccales bacterium
GGGCATGGTTTGATCGGCCAGAACCAGATCGAAGCCGTCCGGTTGGGCTCGAAAGGCCTCCAGGGCCTCCCGGCTGGCGGTGAGGGCCGTTACCCGATACCCCAATTGCTCCAGGAGGATCTTGGCAGCCACCACGATATCCTCCTCGTCGTCCACCACCAGGATGCTTTCCTTGCCCCGGGGCATATCCCCCCCCACTTCGGGCTCCATAAGCTCCTCGATCCGCAGCACCGGGAAAAAGACCTCAAAGGTGGTTCCCCGGCCCGGTTCGCTGGCAACAGTAATACCTCCCGCACAGAGCTTGACTATGCCGTGGACCACGGCCAACCCCAAACCGGTCCCCTGGCCTTTCTCCTTGGTGGTGAAGTAAGGCTCGAAGATGCGCTCGATGATGGCCGGGGGGATCCCTGGCCCCGAATCATGGACCCGCAGCCGGACATAAAGGCCCGGTTTGATTTCGATGCCAAAGGCCAACTGCCCTTCCTTTAATTCCACATTGTCCAGATCCACCTCCAGCAGCCCCCCCTTATCACCCAGGGCGTGGGCGGCGTTGGTGCAAAGATTCATTACCACCTGGTAGACCTCGGTGGGATCGGCCAGCACCCAATCCGGATCGGCCCCGATATTCTGGCGCAGGTCGATGGTGGAGGGGAAGGAGGCCCGCAGCAATTTCAGGGATTCCTTAACAATGGGGCCCAGTTGCATGAATATGCGCTGGCGCTCGGTTTGCCGGCTGAAGGACAAGATTTGGTTGACCAGGTCCGAAGCCCGTTTGCTGGACTTGAGCACCTGGTCCAGGTAGGACCGGGTGGGGCTGTCCACAGGGAAGTCCCGCATGACGATCTCGGTATACATGACGATGGGGGAGAGGATATTGTTGAAATCGTGGGCGATGCCCCCGGCCAAGGTGCCCAGGGCCTCGATCTTCTGAGTTTGGCGCAGTTGGGATTCCAGCTTGGCCTTCTCCTCTTCGGCCTGCTTCTGTCGGGTGACATCCCGGTTACTGGCCCGGCGGCCGAGATTGTGGCCGGTGGGGCTGTATACCGGCTGGCAGACATGGGCGATCCACCGCTCTTCCCCATCCTTGGTAAGGATTCGGAAATCCAGGTGGTGGGGCTCGCCGCTCTCCCGTTCGTCATGGAGGTGTCCGGCGATTTTCTGCCGGTCCTCCACGTGGGTGATTTTCTCCAGCAGGTCGGGGTCCAAGAAGAAATCTTCCACCTGATAGCCAGTAATCCGTTCGCACGAGGGAGAGTTGTAATTGTACCTCCCGTCCGGGCCTAGCCAATACTCCCAATCATAATTAAAATCCGCGATGGTCCGAAACATGACTTCCGATTTCCGCAAGGACTCTTCCGCCACCTGCCGTTTCGCCAACTCCAGCTGCAGAGCCTGATAGGACTTCTTTAATTCCCCGGTCCTTTCTTCCACCCTGTCCCGGAGAACATCTCTGGTGCGATTGATTTCCAAAAATAATGGGGCAATCAGGGCCACTCCCACCGCCATGGAAACGGAAGTGGCCATGGCGATCAACTCCTGGCTGACGTCCACCGGCAGAAGCTCCATACCCCTGACGTACCACTCATACAGGGTAAAGCAGCGTCTCAAACTCATGAGGACGATGGCCGCGGCGATAAATATCCAGGCCCCGGTCTTCTTGGTGATCCAAATCAGTCGCAAAGCCAGGAACGCGGCCACAAACTGGAAGGGAATGGAGATAAACAGGATGAAGTAAGCCTTGTTCATCGACTTGCCTCCTAAAAATTCCCAGGTATTCTGGCGTTCTCGATGCTTGCTTCCCAAGCCTGCATGAAGATTATCAGGTGTTTTGCCGGTAACTTATTCTATCCCAAAGTAATTGGATTGAAAAAGTTTCCGATATATTGAGATAATTATCTCAAATGGGCAAACAAAAATATTCGACAAGATATCCTCCGGGAGCCCCTCTATGCGCTATTTTATGATTGTAATCACTGCTGTCTGGCACGTTAAGTTAATTGAATAGCAAAGGTTGTCGGTTGTCTGGTGGTCGAAGACCGAGTAACGCCCACAAATCCATGCGTTCCAGGAGCGTGGTTGGGCCAGGCGGGTGAGTTCCAAAAGTCCCCAGCCAGCCTTGGTCTTGAACTTGACCCACACCAGCAGCAGGAGAGCGATCAAGGCGTTCCAGATTTGGATCAGCACCGCATTCTTGGAGGACCGTAAAAGGCCTTGATTTTCAGGTTTTGTTTGATCCACTTGAAAAAGAGTTCGATCTGTCAGCGGCGGCGGTAGAGTTCGGCCACCTCCAGGGCAGACAGGTCCAGGCGATTGGTCAAAAAGACATATTCCTTGTCGGTCTCCGGGTCCCGATAGTGCACCCGGCGCAGTGGCTCAGGGGAGCAGGCCTGGCCCTGGGGAGAGCTCAAGCGGATAACCTGGTCGGCCAGGACCGGGCCGGAAGCCGTCTGGTCCTGGATAACCTCATAGTAGGAGTTGCTTTTTAGCGGGGTCACAAACCCGACGCCATCTTGGTGCAATTGGTAAAGCCAGGAAGCACCTGACACAAATTAGCTTTTTCAACAGTCACTGCCATGAGCGTAACTTATCATCAGAGCTATGGAAATTGTGGATATGACCTGAATGGCGAATAAAGACTTTAAAGGGGAATCTTTGGCAAACACCGAGTTAAGGTTAGCAACCATCACCTCTGGAGAGACTGATAGTAGTCTAGGTTCACGAGCACCCAGCGGCCGGTTTCATCCTTCTTGACCGGAATGCTGCCCTCCCGGAGCAACTTCCTGACCGAGTCAGGGTGCATCTCCAGGAAATTGGCGATGGACTTAACCCCACGATAAAACTTGATCGGAACGGCGACGGCCACATACCCACCGGCGCCATTTCTCTCGGCCATGGATAGCGTCCTCATACAGAATCGTGAGAGTCAGGACCCTGAGAATCCGGCTTGACACAGTAACAGTAAAGGTTTCTTTCTTTTCCCCTATCCAGTTTCTTAAGCCTTGCCCGCACCCTGTCCCGGCGGCTTTTCCGGTCATCGGCAGACATTCCGCTCTGCCCTGATTTCGTCATCCCGAAGACAAAATTTTGCAACAGATTCTTGATTTCCCGGCGGATATCCAGGGCTGCCCCAAGCCATTCAATGGCCACAGGGTCACCCGCACCCACTGCCTGCAAATTTTTCAAAGCCTCCCGTTCCAAGCCCAACAAAGTAACCAGGGACTCACCCAGGAATCTTTCCTGATCGAACTTTCTCACCAAATCCCTGTAGTACTTGCTGGCTCGAGCAAGGAGACAACTGACCTGTCGCTCGTTTATCCCCAGGTGTTTAGCGATTTCTGCCTTTATCATACCCTGCTGACGCAACGAATCCGCATGTAATACCGAGTTGCGGTCAAAAAAGTAATATTGTCATTCTGAGCGAAGCGAAGAATCTAGATTCTTCACTGCGCTTCGCTCCGTTCAGAATGACACGTTCAATATTACCTCTTTGACAGCAACTTGGTATAAAGCGCTCTTGTCTAACTGGTCACGGCTCATTCTGGTTTTCTTCCCCCTAATCCTTGGATTCAATTTCAAATCACATGCAACGCCATGTCGAACTCTTTATAAATCAACCCCTCCTGGCTCGGCTGGAAACATAGCATCTCGCAAAGCCAGGTGTCCCGGGAGACCTTGCGCTTTTCCGAGATGGCGTCCCCGATGCTGTAAAAGCCGCCGGCGTCCAAGGCCCGGCCCTGGCAATCCTCCCAGAGTTCGCAGATGGTGCACTCCCGGCCGACGCACTTCTCCATGACATCGAAGACGCACCATTTGTAAATCTTGTAGCCGCTCTGGGCCGCCTCGGTGATGACCCGGTTCATCAAGCCGTAAGCCTTATGCATGGTGGAGTAAATCTGGATGCTAGCCTTGATGCCCTTCTTGGTCTTGGGAATCAGCATGGCCGCCTCGTAAATCTTGTCGTCGAACTCGTCTATCTCATCGAGCTTGAGCTTCTGGGGGTGGGGGCCCCGAACCGATTTTGAGGAGGCGGTCAGGATATTGATGTGAGACTTGTTGGCCAGCGTGGTCTGGGCCGCCAGCATTTCGCCTTGAATCAGATACCGGAAATCGTCGGTGGCCAGGCCCTAGTCGTCCCCTCCCCCGGTAAGGTGCTGGTACATCTTCTTACTCTGCTCCAGGGAGCCGCCCAGGATCTTGGTGGCGCAATCCTTTTTAAAGACCGTATCAAGCCAGGTGGCCAGGGCCCCCAGGAGCGTCTTGCCGCCGCCGCGGTTGGCCCAGCAAACCGAATCTTGGACCTCCTCAAAGAAGCTGTCCACGATGTACTCGGCTGGCGGGGGGTGCTCCGGACAAACCCGGGCTCGGGGAATCCGGAGCTTCCAATAGGCTTCGATGAATTCCAGCAGCTCGTTAGCATCTTTGAAGCAATTGCGGCGATGGTATTCGAGCAGCTCTCGTTTGAGGATTTCGGGATCAATGTCAGCTCTCATCATTTTTTTCATTCAATTCGTTTAAGGTTTTTAGGAAAATGTAGGCTGCAGCCCTGGCTTCCGGTTTCTCAAGCGGGAGGCCGGTTACGTTTATTTCCTCTGCAACTTTGGTTATCAGTCCGGCCTCCTGTTGCAGCCGTTTTATCTCCTTGCGGGCATCCCGGGCCGCATTCAAATAAGCAACGGCCACATTGCTATTCGGGTTGGCCTTGGCAAATTTTTCCAGGGCGAGGCGCTCCATCTCCTCCAGGGCAGACAGGTTTTCACCGATCCGAGTCTTAGAATCGCTGGAATCAGCCAGGAGTCCCCAGAGCTTCCGGGCCCGGGCAAGCAGGCTATAGGCATAGCGCTCTGTAACATCCAGGTATAGCGCGATCTGGGCAACGGTCATGTTCTGCCGGCGTAGCGACATCGCCAGCATGGCCTTCTCGTTTGCCTCGTCAACTTTACCCATTTCGGCTTGTTCCCTTACCCCTCACCCTGATCCACCTAGGACAGGGTTATGAGAGTGACGTTGGATTCCGGAAGCCCTGGTGGTCACAGTCGAGATTGTAGTAGGGGTTGGGGCTCATTTCTTCACGTCCCCCGGCTTGACCCCAAATTGGTTGAGAAGCTGGCCAGCCGATTCTTTCTTTAAAACGCTGTCGGCCAAGTGGTTAAGGCTGCCATCGGGTAAGATGACGCCATTGCCCTTCAAGACTTTCCAGCCCTCCATGACCTGGAGAGCGTCAACCTGGGCCAGTTCCGCCCATCCCTGGAAATCCACCTTGGTTTGCCGCCAGAGTTCTTCCAGATCCACCTCCTGGCCTGGGGCCGGGGGGTTCGGGAGCCGTCGTTTCACCTTGGGCCAGGCTGCCGCGAGGTTCATGAGAACGGGGTCCCGGACCATCAGGGCCACGCCGTGGTAATTTTCGGCGGCACGGTGGATCAGGAGGGCGTCAGACCAGGTTATTATCCGACAAACCGGGCCGGACCCAGGTAGATGAACACCCAACGGCTTATCACTCAAGCCGCATCCTCCAAGACCCCGCGGCTTCTGAGAATGGCCCCAACTATGGGCAGTTGAGCCGCAAAAGACAGGAAAGCCGAAGGCGACAATACCAAGGGGGGCATCAAGGCCATATCATATTCCGCTGGCATCCTAACGGCCCCCATGCCTCCGGAAAGGACTTCAACGAAAGTCCGCCGTTGATAACCAAAGGAATCGGTTTTGTGCAGCAGGCTGATCTGGACCCAATTGTCCAGGACTCGCCGGGTCTTAAGCAGTTCCTCCCGATCAGACAGGGGAATCCCGTTACCCACGGGCTCATCGGGATAGTCACTCGACAGGCCGCGGTCTTCTAAAACCGCCTTGCCATGATGCATGGCCTCGCAAAATTCCGGCCATAGGGGAAGCGGAAACATCATACCGCCGCGCAATTGGTCTCTCTGGACCGAAGATGCCCCAACCTGCCCATAAGGCACGATTTCCAGACGGAAGGTAGTTAGCCGATTTGTTAAGCTAAAAAAATTGTACTCCAACCACCTCCCGCGCTTCTCAGACAACGGGGGAGAAACCCAAACCCTTTCCTGCTTTTCATTTTAGCTTCCATGTGGATTGGGATAACTCCCTTCTCCCAGGAGATTAGTTTCAGTGCTCAATCATCCTCCCGGTCGGTGTAGAAGATTTTTGACCGGGAGGCATACTTGCCAGGATTCGCTGAATCCAGTTTTTGATGAGTTCCAGAGCCGGTTTTTCTTCCCCCACCGGCTGAGCCAAAGTCGCGGTCATAATTTCCCTCCAGCAGCTTTATGGCGTTGGTGTCGTTGGCAATAAGAAAATCGAAAGTCAGCCAGGGCCTATTAGCTGCCTTGGCCTTGAGGAACAATTGCTCCCACCATGCCTGGTCGCTTCTTTTACGGATGCGGACTCCGAGACGTTTACTTCGTCCGTCGGTCAGCTCCGCCAGGGAGGGCTTACACCCCAAGTCATTCCAAAGATGGAAGACCTTGCCAGGGGTTATCCAAGAATCAAGAGAGGGAGGGGAGTTGGAGCCACCGGAGGCTTCCTTTCTTCTGATCTGTATCTGTTCTGTTCTGGTCCGTTTCCTTAGCGTTTCCGAAACGTTTCATATCTGTTTCGTTTTTCGTGGCTTCTTTTTGCTTTTCCCTGTATTTCCGCACTCTTGGGGTAGAAAAATCTGATTCAAAATTGCGTTCGGAGAAGCTATTCAATAAGATTCCCTTGTCTGCAATTGTGATCATTCTAAGCTCTTCAAGGGTTCTACAAAGGGTCTTCGCATGGTCTACGCGACGTATTCTCAGTTCCTTCGCCAGTTCTTTGTAGCTATAAGGAATTCCAGGGGAGATATGAATCCAGCCGTGATCGTTCACCTCGATTGCCAGGTCAATTAGGACATACCAATAGGTCCAGAGTGATGGTAATCTCTCCGCCAGAATTTTTATTTTTCGGTGATTTCGGGTCCCGGCATATAATCGCCCCCAGAGACGCCCCATTATTATTCCCTCTACCCCCGGTCAGCCCGGTCAGCGAAGTCCGGACCAGGCTGGAAGATGCGGCCGTGGGCTCCTCGGTAGAAATGTTCTGGTTTAAGGTCGGTTGTTGAAGCGGGAATCTCCCTCCGAATGAGTATCGAACCCAGGACAACCTGTTCCGCTTCGGTAAATTCGATAAGCGGAATAGCTTGGGGCTGGGCTTGGGCCATTATTCGGCCCCCAGGCTATCAATATAGTGATCCAGGTCTTCGCGCCTAAAGAGCAGCTTCCCGCCATACCTCACCGGCTTCACTGGGAAAATTTTTCGGCTTAAGTCATTCCGGATGGTTCGTGGACTTATCCCCAGGTACTCGGCGGCCTCCGGGATAGGTAAAAGACGCTTACCTGCCCCCCGTAGCTCCTGGCGAAGGGCTCGTACTTCGGCCAGGACCGTCTGGAGGTCTGCGTTAGGCTGAGAAGATTTCATGCGGCTCA
>JBAZPO010000040.1 GCA_041648175.1 Desulfobaccales bacterium
ACCCTTTGGCGTCGGCCAGTCCGGCCGGGTTGGTGTAGATCGAGGCGGTCCCTTCCGCTAAACCAAAGTACGCTTTACCGAGCCCCAGGACCCGCGCGTCCGGAACGATCCGGGTCGGGTCAAGCGCGGTGTACTGCGCCAGCGCCAGACTGGAGCAGAGGGCCAATATGGCAACGGCTAGGCTCCCCCTGTTCGCTTTCATTACATCCCATACCTCTTGTCGACGAGAGCGAACTTGCCGGAAGCGACGATCTTCTTGGTATTGTTATCCAGTATCTGGACCAGCGCGATGCAAACCCGTTGCAGGGCCGCCGGGAGCGAACGCTTGGGAATGGTTATTTTGGAACCGTCGGTGATCGGGCCGGCGTAGCTCTTAGAGAAAGCCGGCGCGCCGCCGGCCGCGGTATAGATCAGAACTGTCGCCCCCTGGTCGAGCGTGACCGGGATCTTTGACTTAAGGTGGAGGATGAGGTCTTCGCTCTCGAGGTCGACCTTGTAAGGTACCGGGAAGACATCAAAAAGTTTTTTCCCTTGGACTACATTGCCGCTTGATGGCGGGACATTGACCTGGAGGACCTCACGGCTGACATTGCCGGCGCTGTCTTCGGCATAAAGCTCGATCGTCGCCAGTCCCGTATCAAGACTTCCAGGGTAGAGAAACGACACCTTGGCTTCGTTGGTCGCCGGGGTCGTGGCCGCACTGCCGGGAATGGAGTATAGCTTTGTGTATGTTCCGTTTTGGTTCAAAAGGACTTTCACGTTCAAGGTCCCGGTGCTTAGGTCCGCCGCCGAAGAAAAGACATCGAAACTGATCGTCGGCTTGGCCACAATGTTCAACGGTATTTTCAACGGTTGATACAGCTGTTCGTCCGGCAGTCCCTTGTCAAACCAGACCTGGCTGATCGAGACGGCGCCGGGATTGGCCGTGATGGTAAAAACTCCCGTGGTTGAAGTCGCGGTGGTCAGGTCCGGATTGGTCACGGTTATTTCTCTTGCGCTGAGAGCCGCGGCTGGATCAATGATCGCGACGCCGCTCGCCTTGGTCGTTGATTCCGCGGTGGAAGCAAAAAACCGGACGCCTTCGCCCGAAGCGGCCAAGGCGAGGCCGCTGGCAAAATCGGTCCCCGTCACCTCAACCGTGCCGACCCAGCCCTGCATCTTTGAAGTCGGGGCAACCGCGGTGATTGCCGGCGAGCCAAGCTTGTAGACGTGGCCATTGTCGCCGACGACGTAAGCGTGGATCACGTTCCCGGTCAAAAAGATGATATTGATGTCGCGCAAATTGATCGCCGTGTCCAGGCCGGAACTGCCTGGATTATAATAAGAAAAACTGCCGCCGCCGTCTTTTGTATAGATGATCGTTCCGTTATCGCCCACCGCCCAGCCGATTTGCGAAGTAACAAAATAAACCGATTTCAAGTTCTTGGCCGCGCCGATGGCGCTGACCGCCACGCTGGTCTTGTCCGACCAGCTTCCGCCGCCGTTCGTGGTGATCAAAAACAGCCCGCTGTCGCCGACGGCGTAACCGTTATCTTTGTCAAGAAAGAAAACTTTCCTGATCGGGCTAGCGCTCGTAATAGAACCGGTCGGATAGACGGTCGTGTTATTTTTGATAATGATATATGAACCGGTTGAAACCGTCTTCCCCCAGGCCCAGGTCGAGTCGCTGGTCAAAGTCGCGCCGTAGATCTCGAAGTCGGCAACTGAAGCGGTCGAAAAGGTCGCCCCCCCGTCCGTGGAACTGTACAGAGAACTGGTCGTGCCGGTCCCGGGATAGGCGGCAAACACCCGGTTATTGCCGGAGTAGCCCCCTTTGAGAAAATTATAGCCGTCCAGCGCGGCCGGTGTGATGTCGGCAAAGGTCGCGCCCGTATCCGTCGATTTGTAGAGCTTGCCCGCGGCCAGCAGGTAGCCTTCGGTTGCGCTCGGGAAGATGACGTCATTGATCGCCGCGGCCCCTTGCGCCAGAAAAGTGAACGAGCCCCCCGCGTTGGCCGTCTTGAGCACCGTCCCCGCCGCGCCGACGGCAAAACCGGTGTTTTTATCGATAAAAAAATCAGCGTTGAGGGTTACGGAGGGGGTGTCTTTGGTGAGGGTGTTCCAGCTCGCGAAGGCCAACGAATTGAAAAGGATTAATCCGACAATAGTAATTAATAATTTTCTTGTCACAGTCTTTCCTTCAGGCATTTCATTATACTCCTTATTTATGGTCTGTCAATCGGATTTATCCTCACACCAAAATTTTTGGTGCGGGGGATTTACCTGGCAATCAGGAATTTTCCGCTGATTTTAGTGCTTTTCCCCCGGATCTGGTAACGGTAAATCCCCGCCGGGGTATCTTTGGTCGGCGTCCAGGTAAAAGTATTGGGGCCGGCGACCGCGTTGATCGTGATTATATTAACGATCTCCACATTTTCATTGTAAATATACATGGTGAGAGGCTGTTCTTCATTGGAAAGAATTGAAATGTTGATGGCGGCGCCCGCCAGTTGAGGCGTGGCCGGGGTCCCGGTTACCGTAACTTTTTGAGGCAGAGTTGTCGTAGTTGTTGTCGCCGGGATCGAGATGGTCGGCGCAGGAAACGTAGTTGTGGTCGTGGTAGTAACGATCGTAAAATCAGCATTTGACTCATCTGTCGCGGTGTAACCATTGCTGGCGGTCACGATCGCTCGTACCCGGGCCTCGTTAGTGCTGATGTTAGGCACGGTCCAGGCGTAGGTGCCGCTGTTGGTCACGCTGGAAGTGATGGCGTTGGGATAAGTTGCTCCGCTGTTAAGCGAATAGTAAAGCGCGAGATGATCGACCCCGCCGGCCTGGGTAGCGGCCCAGGTGATGCTGGATGATACTTCGCCGGTCAAGGTTTCACCGCCGTTGGGGGTGAGGACTTGAACTGTCGGCCGATGGTCATATGGATAGGCCCCCATGTCGGCGCGCGAGCCGTCCGGATCAACTGCTGTAACGGGGTCACCGGTGTCAATGCAGGGAGATGGCGGTTGGAGGTTAAAATTATTGCCCGTGGCGTCCGTAAATTGCGGGTCGGCAAGAATATCGCCGACCTTGCTCGCAACCGTCGTGCCGCCATAAGCGGTTTCATTGCCGGAAACACATTCATAGGAAGAGTACAGCGCCCCGCCGTCGCCGACTCGCTGAATGCCGACCGTGCCTGCGCCGCCGGTATTATAAAAAATATTGTTTTTGAGGTTAACAATGAAGCCCGCCTCAGCCACCCCGGTATTTGCGTAAAAGCCGGTCCCGCTCCTTACAACCGTATTATTTGACGCGGCCAGATTACTCTGGTTGACAAAAATACCGTAGGTGGTGCAATCCCTGATCGTATTTTTGGTGACCGAGCTGTTGGCCAACATATTGTTGATAAAAATTCCGCGGCTCGCGGCATAAATAAGGTTCGAAGTAATATTGACCGTATCGTTTGCTTGCACGCACTGCAGGCCGTACGTAAAATTTGATCCGTTAATAATATTATCTTTGATCGTTATGACCGAGGCGGTATCTATCAAACCGGCCACAACCGCCGTGTCGCCGCCAACGTCTCCCTTGACCATAAACCCTTCCAGCGACGCGTTGCCGACCAGCTTAACCGCCTGCGTCGAGGCGCCGCTTTCTTCGATCGTGGCCTGATAAGCCGGGGTGGCGACAAAAAAACTGTTTGTTATCGTGATAGGAAATGTTTCCAATAACGCCGCGTTGTAGGTGCCCGGCTTAACGTAAACTGTATCACCGGCGGCGGTTGAGCCCGTCGCCTTGGTCAGTCTTTTCCAGGCCTCGGCCGTAGTTAAGCCGCTATTACCGTCGTTGCCGTTAACCGCGTCGACGTAATAGGTGGCCGCGAAAGCCGGTAAAAAACAAAAAATAGAAAAGACGATAATGATAAGGGTAAATTTTACCGTTTTCATGCCATTATCATAGCAATAACGCGTGAAAAGTCAACGCAGTCTTTTCGCCGCCGCCTGGCCGAAGGGCGTTTGATACATCATATCCGCCAGCTCGGCCCGGCTGACCGGTTCGTTCGCCGGCAATTTTTTGAAGCCCGGCAGACCGATCCCGTTGCGGCTCAAAATGGTCAAGATCTGCACCCTGGTGATCGGTTTGTCCGGCTGTTTTATGTTCTTCGCTTCGACGCGGCGGGCCAGGGCCAGGATCGTTTCAAACTCCTGCCGCGTGACTTTTTCTTCCGGCCGGAAAGTGCCGTCGGGAAAGCCCTGGATGAGGCCGGCCGCCGCCATCAGCTCGATCGCTTCTTTTGACGGGTAATTGGCTGGCACGTCTTTGAAATGGCTTATTTCGACCCGCGGCGGAGCAAGCTCTGACGGCGGCACGACAGGCACGGGGGCCGCCTCACGCGTCGGCTGCGGTTTGGCCGGCGCCGGCCCGACGTAGCCCATGGAAAAATAATTGGTCACATCCCCCGACGAGTTGCCGTGTTTATAATATGTGTAATCGAAAGTGTAGCCGCGCAGGTTGATGCCGAGGCCGAGCGTGGTGTGGGTGTAAACGTCGGTCCGGGTATCGGGGGTTTGGGGGCTCTGGTCAAGTCCGCCGCGGAGGGCGATCAGGCCGTTGGGCAGGAATTCCAGGCCGAGGTGCAAAAGTACCGGCCTTATTTTTTCCAATGAATAATCAAGATCAAAAAGCAGATTGTAGCCCCCGCGAAACTTCCAGCTTAAGCCCGCCTTGAGATTGGCCGGTAAACTTTCGCTGGCGCCGGAATCATAAGTGAATTTGCCGCCCAGGCTCGACGGCAGAACATTTTGCAGATTCGCCCCGAGCGTCAGCCCTTCCCTCATTTTGTAAAGCAGTCCCGCATCCAGGTCCAGCCCCGAGCCGACGGTGCCGGCCAAAAGAGGCGACTGGATGGAAGCGCCTATGGTCATGACATTTAAATTTATTCCCAGCGCGAGTTTCTCGTCCAGATTTTCCGCGAAGCCAAGCAGGAACCGCTGCTTCGTCAGGCTGTATTCAGTGCTGTTGAGGATAAACCCCGAGGTTGAATCGTTGATGTACCCCGCTCCTAAGGTCCGGCCAAAAACATCGGGCAGGGCGGCGCCGAGCGCGACGATGACGTTATCCGACCAATCCGGAAACGGGGTCGCGTAAAAACTCATCAGTTTCAGCGAACCGGTCCGGGCCAGGCCGGCCGGGTTCAGGAAGATCGCGGACCCGTCATCGGCCAGCCCGGCAAAAGCCTTGCCCAGTCCCAGCGGTCTCGCCCCGATCGCGGGGGTTTGGGGATCAAAAGCCCGGGCCGGGCCAAAAGAAACCAACGTCCCGACAATCGTCAGGCAAACTATGTAAAAAATTGTTTTCAATGCCACGATTTACTTGGCAATCAAGAATTTTCCGCTGATTTTAGTGCTTTTCCCCCGGATCTGGTAACGGTAAATCCCCGCCGGGGTATCTTTGGTCGGCGTCCAGGTAAAAGTATTGGGGCCGGCGACCGCGTTGATCGTGACTATATTAACGATCTCCACATTTTCATTGTAAATATACATGGTGAGAGGCTGTTCTTCATTGGAAAGAATTGAAATGTTGATGGCGGCGCCCGCCAGTTGAGGCGTGGCCGGGGTTCCGGTTACCGTAACTTTTTGAGGCAGGGTCGTTGTGGTCGTTGTGGCAGGAACGGAAATGGTTGGCGCCGGGCTGGGAGTGATTGAAATAGTAAAATCAGCATCGGATTCGTCTGTCGCGGTGTAACCGTTGCTGGCCGTCACGATCGCTCGTACCCGGGCTTCGTTGGCGCTGACGTTAGGCACGGTCCAGGCGTAGGTGCCGCTGTTGGTCACGCTGGAAGTAATAGTATTGGGATAAGTTGTTCCGCTGTTAACCGAATAGTAAAGCGCAAGATGATCAATCCCCGCGTCCTGCGTGGCGGTCCAGGTGATGTCGTATGAAGAGCCGCCAGCCAGGCTTTCGCCGCCGTTGGGGGTGAGGACTTGAACTGTCGGACGATGGTCATATGGATAGGCCCCCAGGTCGGCGCGCGAGCCGTCCGGATCAACTGCCGTGACGGGGTCACCGGCATCAATACATTCGGAAGTCCGGACAAGATTAAAATTGTTTCCCGCTGCATCTACGAACACCGGGTCAACTTGAATATCCCCGGTTTTACCTGAAACCGTCCCGTCGTAAACGGTCGCATTCCCAAAAACACAATTGTAACTTGAATTCAGGGTGCCGCCCGCCCCATTTTGCGAAATCCCGGTCGTTCTAACGCCGGTATTATATATGATCGTGTTTTTCGCATTGACGGTATATCCCGCTCCCGCGGTATCCGCGTAGATCCCCGTGCCGCACCTGACGATCGTGTTCCTATCGACGGTCAGATTGCTCTGGTTGCTGTAAACTCCAAAATTCGCGCAGTCTCTCATCGTGTTTTTTGTAATTGAGCCGCTGGCCAGCGCGGCGTTAACGAAAATTGCGCGCTGGGTTGCGGAATAAATAGTGTTTGAAACGACGCTAACCGTGTCATTAGCATGTACGCACTGCAGCCCATAGATAAAGTTGGCTGCGTTAATTATGTTATTTTTGATCGTCAGCGTGGAATCCGTCCCCGCGACACCAGCGACAACCACCGTGTCGTCGCCATCCCCCTTGACCGTAAAACCTTCCAGCGACGCGTTGCCGACCAGTTTAACAACTTGCGTCGAACCGACGCCGCTTTCTTCAATCGTGGCCTGATAAGTCGTGGTAGCGACAAAAAAACTGTTTGTTATCGTGATAGGGAAGCCTTCACCCAGCGCCGCATTGTAAGTGCCCGGCTTGACGTAAACAGTATCCCCGGCGGCGGTCGAACCGGTCGCCTTGGTCAGCGTCTTCCAGGGGGCGGCCTGATTGCCGGCGTTGGTGTCAAGCCCGTTGACGGCATCAACGTAGTAGGTGGTGGCGAATGAGGCAGAAGCAAAAAGGGCCAAAAGAATCCAGGCGCGTATAAGCGTTTTCATGGTTAAATTATAGCAACGCCTCACGTAATGTCAAATGAAATAGCCCCACGGGGAATCGAACCCCGGTTCTCAGCTTGAAAAGCTGGTGTCCTAACCCCTAGACGATGGGGCCGCG
>JBAZPO010000041.1 GCA_041648175.1 Desulfobaccales bacterium
TGGCCTTGGTGTCCGCCGGGTTTTCGGGGGTGCCCCCATTGTGAGTGCGGGGGAAACTCCGGTGTTTATGGGCAAACCAGGTTCCTTTGTGCAGCATCAATTCGCCCTTAGCTTGCCAGGTCTTGAAAACCATTTCATGAGAATCTTGGGTTAAGGGGCCATACCCCTCGGTCTGTAACTCGCCGATCACGTCCTTCCACCATTTTCGGGGCATGACCCAGCAGGATCCCTGCATCGCCATAGTCTTGTCGATCAGTTTATGGTGCCGCCGTCGCCCCCGTTCCATCCAACGCTGCCCGGCAAATTTAACGCCCCCCTGAACCACCAGTTTTTCATAATCGACCGGAGGCTCAGATTCCATCACTTTCCATTGTACCGGGTCCAGGAAGTACCGCCGGGCCGTCATTATCCAGTTCGGGCGACAGGCATCGGTCATAGCCTTATCGAACCCCTGAGCGAACAGGCAATGCTCATCCGCACGCATCAAGAACTCACCCCGGGCCACGGCAACCCCGGCGTTTATGGCGCCCCTCATGCCCCTGTTTTTGCCTAGGTGGATATACCTCACTCTTGGATCGTCTATCAGTTGAAAAGACGGGTAGTAGCCATCCCAGACGGCGATAATCTCCAACCGGTCCCCAAGCTCAGATGTGGCCAGAAGGCTGCCAATCGTCTTGATTAACAGCGGATCCTTGTAGCTGGGGATGACCACCGACAATTTCATGCCAAATCCCTTAAGGCAGGTCGGCCACAACGACACCGACCGCGCTGAATAACGGTGTCACGATAATGGCCCCAGAAACTGCACCTTGCCGGATAAATTGTAAGCGTTTGACATTATCCCAACCAAACACCGTCATATTGTCCCCTATCTCAAGGGGGTGCCCGGTGCTACCGTCAGTAGCGGGGGCGGTGCCGTCAAAGGTATAAAAAATCGCACCGGTTACACAACTTATATAAACCCCAGTTGCTTGTTTGCCAGAAAAGGTTCCTGATGTTGGCTTTATCAGGGTAAGGGCATTAGCAAACAATGAAATCACCACATTTGCAATGGCAATTTTCTGATGTCCTCCGCCCAGGAAATTACTGGTCAAAAATTGGAACATGATCAATCTCCCTTAAAGGGGGTCCGGGGGCAGGGCCTCCTGCCCCGCGGAGTTAATAACCAATGACAAAAAGCCAATGGTATTTAGAATTTGTCGGAGCGCTATTGTAAGTTAAGGTCGAGTCGGCATGGCTGATACGCGGAATTTCGGTGGTATCATCAATATTCTGCGTCCAGTAGCCTTCAATGCGGCCAAAAGGAACCACAAGGGTGGTCCCCGCCCCGTCGCCCTTGACTCTGGCTTTCCACATCTTTGCATTCCCAAAGTTGATGTGGAGCTTTAGGTCAACATTTACATCGGGAAAATCCGCCATACAGTTACCTCCTAATACCCTATCACAAACAAGTAATGATAGAGGTTAAGGCCCGGCGGGTAGGCGTAAGTGATCGCCCCAGAACTCTCCGTCGCCTTTAGGTTAGTGGTTTCGGTGATATTCGTGATCCAGTAGCCTTCTACTCGACTAAAGGGCACATTTATCTGCCGACCAGCCCCGTCACCCTTGATTCTCACCTGATAACCCCGGATAGTTCCCATAGAATAATGCGTTTCCCGGTCAATATTGGCCTCTGGAATGTCCACCGCAGCCGACGGGCTGACTGATGGACTGAGTGACGGCGAAGTTGACGGAGAAAGTGACGCCGATGGGCTGACCGAAGGTGAAATCGAGGGCGA
This sequence comes from Desulfobaccales bacterium, assembly GCA_041648175.1. NCBI lineage: Bacteria > Pseudomonadati > Thermodesulfobacteriota > Desulfobaccia > Desulfobaccales > Desulfobaccales bacterium. The sequence continues at coordinate 1,779 of JBAZPO010000041.1, forward strand.
GACTGATGGACTGAGCGACGCCGAAGGGCTCACGGACGGAGAAACGCTCGGAGATAGGCTTGGTGAAACACTCGGCGAAATGCTCGGACTCGCGCTCGGGCTGATACTGGGCGAGACACTGGGTGAAATACTGGGGCTAATGCTCGGCGAGGCACTCGGACTTATGCTTGGACTCAAGCTCGGCGATATGCTTGGGGAAATAGATGCCGATGGGCTAACTGAAGGCGAAATGCTTGGAGAAAGCGATGCCGAGGGGCTGACTGAGGGTGAAATGCTCGGACTTAAAGACGCCGAAGGGCTCACGGACGGAGAAATGCTCGGGCTTAACGATTCTGAGGGACTCACTGATGGAGAAACGCTGGGAGAAGCACTTGGAGACAAGCTTGGGCTTCTGCTCGGTGAGATGCTCTGCGAAAGCGACGGGCTAAGAGACTCCGACGGAGAGGTTGAAGGTGAAATGCTCGGAGACAAACTTGGAGAAAGCGATTCGCTCGGCGAAACGCTGGGCGAAGCGCTAGGCGAAATGCTCGGCGAACCCGACGGGCTCGCCGAGGGAGAAATTGACGGTGATAAGCTGGGCGATAACGAAGCAGGCATGGTCAGCCTCCTTTACGCCAGAGGCAGGATCCTGGGAATAAAGACCAAGGCCCCTACAAAGGTATCGCTGTCAGCAGAGCAGGTATAGCAGATGGTCTTACATATACCATCTCCACGATAACTTTTGGTGGCGTAAATGCCTGACGTATCAGCCGCATTGCCGCCCACCTTCCCATTCCAGAACAGAGCTCCGATGTAAGTGGTAAGGTAGTTCTGGCTCGCACCATCAATGGCGGTCGCCATGTCAGCTACCCGGTAGGTCCCCGCAGTATCCAGGGGATAGGTGACGATAAATCCATCGGCGTCAAAACCCACTTCAGTGCTCATGCCAATACCGACGCTGATGGTTTCTGTGGCATCAATGGTAGTGATGATGAGCCACATGTCTTCAGGCCGGATAACCATGCCCACGGGAAGTTCAAGTTGTGCGCTGGTTTCCACGTTGTTGTTGAAAATCAGCGGAAGGCGCACAACTTCGCCGTCCATAACGGTGGTACGCTTCATTACTGTGCTCATGCGTTAAACCTCCTTTAGGCGGTCAGCCCGGATTTGTAGCCATGGGCGTCGCGGCGCTTGCAGATCATCTGAAGCACGACTTCGATATACATGGCGTATTTTTCCTGGCCAATCGGCTTCTCCCACGGGGTCTTCTTGAAGTTGTAGTCCTTATGGACCCGGAACCCCATGTAGTTCTTGTTGAGGCCGAACAGGTACCCGGTGGGGCACATGTAGTCCCGCACGATGGGATTGCCCAGGTAGTCGATGTTCTTGAACCCCATGTCGGCCAGGTCGCCGTGCTCCAGACGCAGGTGCGGCAAGGTCTGAGACCGCAGGGAGCTGAACAGGGTCCGAGTGGTTACGAGCAGGTTCGGCTCATCACCGGCATCATCACCCACCATGCAGTTCAGCAGCAGGGTATCCACGATGTTGAAGGTGATGGGCGCCGCAGTCGCGTTGGCATACCCGGCAACCCACTCAGCCAGGTCGGCCACAGCGATATTGCCGTAGGTGGCGCTGGACGAGATCATGCCCAGCAGGCCTACGAGTTTCCGGCCACTGGTCCCGTACCCGGTGGAGTTATACAGGTCGTAAGCCAGGTTGTAGCGGATATGCTTCGCCGACTTGTTGAGTTTCTGGTTCACGATGTCAACTTCCTGGGCCATCCCGGCGTTCTGCACCGAGTCGTCGATGTCGTAGACAACCGGCTCGTAGTAATAGCCCGGGGTCCAGGTGGCCGCGGTCAGGGTGCTGACCTTGTTGGTGTTGAACACGCTGGTCGCGTTAAAGTCGCCGCCCATGGGTTGCCCGTAATCAAGGACCTGGCGAATCTTCGTGCCGCCGTCCCATTTCTTAGCATCCTTGAGCATGGTGCCGATCAGGACGTTACCCTTATAGAGAACATCCTGGGCCCCACTCTCCCACCACTCCTGGGTTGTTGCATTGAGTTCGTCAAGAGCCAAAGCCATGACGTTTACCTCCTGTTAATTTCCTTGGCGCATGGCCTGAATCTTGGCCACTTGCTTCTGGATGAGTTCGTTTTCGGTCCGGGGTTTCCCCTGGGGTGCCCCGGCCGGTGCGGTGCGCCCAGTAGTCACCCGGCGCAATGTGCCCTTCGCCTTCATGCTTCTGACAGTCTCTTCGGCCCCCTTGGCCTTGGCCGCCTTCTCTGCGGCCGGCTTCCCGGCCTTCAGGTCAGCGATTTCCTGGTTCAGCCGAGCGGTCTCCCGGGCATTCTTGACGCCCAGGGTTGCCAGGACTTTGGTTGTGGCCCAGGGATTATCCTTGCGGAAAGCCGCAACCTCGGCCTCGGTAGGTTCGTCGCCCACGAAGTCCTTGAAGCTGGTCTCCGCCTTCAATCCCTGCTCCCGCTGACTCACCCGATAGTCAATGTACCGGCCAACTACGTCGGCAATTATGGGGTCCGTGGCGATGGTTCGCAGAACCACGTCGTGAAGTGCTGGGCCAATAGCCGCCGCCCCGCCTTTCTCGCCCTCAAGCATGGCCTGGAAGTTGTCGCCCACCACGTCCCACTGCACCGGCTCAAAATCACCAGCATCGGGCTCTACCGGTTTGGTCTCGACGGGCTTGGCCTCAGCAGGTTTCTCTTTCAGTGCCTTGTTCTCGGCCTCCAAGGACGCAGCCCGCTCCTCTGCGTCGAGCAGGCTTTGAACAGCCTCGGCCTGCTCAGCCGACAGGCGCACGACCTTGCCGTCAGGGGTTTCGTATTCAAACTCCTCCCCCTCTACTTCTGCCGCAGCGGTTTTTGTTTGGGACTCAGCCGCCAGCCGGTCCTCACGGTCTTGCTCCAGGGCCAGTTCGTCGGGGTCTGACAGCACCCCCTCGGCGGCGGGGTCAAAGGGTTCGTCTTGAATCTCAGCCATGACTTTTTGCTCCTTAATTTTTAGGGTTAAACAAAAAGCGGGCCACGGCAGATAACCTGCCATGGCCCGCTCGGGCTCAATTCAAACTATGGTTGGCCCTCAAAGGGGCGCTATTTTACTTCTTGTAGAACTTCTCTACGCCATCCAGGAACATCTTGCCCGCCACCTTCTTGGGTGGCCTGAGCATCGTGGTGCTTCCTCCTTCCATCTTCCACATCGCCCCGCATCGGTGACACTGTATTTTAAACTCAGCCCCCGGCCTTGGTTCAAGGATGATGCGGCCACAGGCAGGGCACTTGAACTCTTTGTAGGTCGTCACCGTGAACTGGCCGTCCTCTGTCTTGCTTATGGAGGCGTTCTGGGTCAACATTCACCCTTTTTATAAACAGGATTGCCCAAAGGCGGCACTGCAAGCCACCCAAGCACCGTAGTTACAGCTTGTAGCGCTTCGGGGCTGGGGTCCTCATCGTATAGTTTTTTGAGAGCCCGGATTAAATTACAAAATGACTCGGGCGCCTTGAAATCCGGGTCCCACCAATCTTCGGTTGTAGGAGACAGTTGATCGAGTGTTAATGCCATATCATATCTCCGTAATATTCTCACCCTTATGGGGATCTCTCAGGTTATGATCTTTCAAATACTGCCGGTACTCCGTCCGTGTCTCAATAGGCTTACCACCGAACCGGGCCTCCTTGCGGGTTCGGGCGAAGTCCCGGAGCCAGGGCGTGTCCTGGATGGTATCGACCTGAATAGCCGGGGCAACGATAATTTGGCGCATTTGACCCGAGCAGGCGCAGGTTATAACTTCCGGGCGCTCCGCAATTTTGCAGATATGCTCTATCGTGTGGTCGCAATCCCGGCACTGGTACGTGTAGGTCGGCATCAATTCACCTTCGTCCCCGGAGGGGGCACCACGATCCGGCTCGGCTCGGCTTTGGCTATCTTGGCACAAATAATCTTCTGAGCCGTAGCCAAGAGATCAACGATTGCTGCCAAGTGCGCCGGCGAGTCGCCCTCGGGGCGCTGAACTGTCACCTGATTATTTGCATACAGCGACACCTGAATCGTCACCACCGGGATAGGTTTCGCTTCTGCCTTGGCCGCCTGATTTGCTTTCACTCTGTCCATAAATTCCTTGCTCATCCCTGGCCTCCTGCCACGTCCAGCGGATTACCGCTGCCAAAATTGGCCGCGAATTGCCGGTCGTCCATCTTCATCAGGTTATCAATGGTCTGTAACACCTCTTCCGGGATCAAGCCGCTCTGCTGAAGCTTCTGCATGGCCATGCCCAGGGGCCCAGCGTCCATCTGCGCCGCCAATTCATCAGCGTTGGGGACTGATAGCTCTTTGAGCAAAGCCTTATTGGGGAAGTTCGGCCTGCTCTTGGCCAGTTCAAGGACCTGCTGCTGGCGCACTGCCCGGTTGCGGGGGAGAGTGCTGCCAGCCTCCATGTGAAAAGCCAAATCACCTTGGTAGTCAATGCCCCGGAATGCCAGCATTTGTTCTGCGCCCTTGCCCTCGTACCGTAAATATTCCTGGTCGGTGTACCAGTTCTGCCCCAGGCCAATAAACATCCGACCCTGTTCTTCCAGATAAGTGTCATTATTGCGTATTTTGATGCGATACGCAACCTGCGCTTTTTCCTGCAACTCAGCGATAGCTACGCCCGCGGTCACACCCGAGGGGCGACGACCCTCCGATACCTCAGTGATGCCCGTCACCATGTCCACCAGACGGATGCACAGTTCGATGAAAGCCAGGAGATCGTTAGGGGTCTGTGGCACTTCGAGAAATCTGATTTGCTGGGCCAAGCCAGCGACCGGCTCCCATATCCGGGCCGGAAGGTTATTGGTCTGGCTATTCTTGACTCCGCACCCCTGGGGCAGGATCAGGGGATTCCGACAGGTGCGCTCCAGGTGAACCCCGTACTGCGTGAGCTTCTTGCAAATCTCGATGACCAGTGTCTCGATTTGCTCAAAGACACACAGGCCATACTCAGAAATGTCGTCAGAGTACGACAGGCGCTTGATGAAGGGGAATTTATCCCAGAGGTAGGTCTGAGAGGTCATCTCCCGGGGCAGGTCGGGGTTGATGCTGGGGTTCGGCACGTCCTCCAGAACCACGTCGCCTTTGCCAGCAACGTAAATGCACCGCAGGAAGCCGGGGTACTTCGACCATTCTTCGGGTTCAATGCGCTGCCGGGATTGAACGAGGGCGGGCTGACCGTCAACGAACACCGGCAAACCAGTAGCATCGTCTATCATGGGTTCC
>JBAZPO010000042.1 GCA_041648175.1 Desulfobaccales bacterium
AATACGGGCACTCTGTACAAAACAAAGCAACAGACAAAGCAAAAGCCAGCCGGGCGTTATTGTTTCAATGTAAGCTGCGGAATCGCATATCCGTATATCTATATATACGGATATCTCACAGGTCCAGTGTTGGTTGCTTGTGGCGTTAACTATTATTAACAACCGTAAGGCTGCATTTACAGGAGACGATACGGTTGCCGCTAAGTGTTATTGGAATGTGTTGGTAGAATAAGGTCTTTTCGCTATAAATACAATTTGTTCAGTGTGTTGAATAAATTGTGATAGCTTCTTTTTTGCCCGGCCGCCGATGGCGCGTGGGGGGGCTAGCCAGGGCGCCGGTTGGTTTTGCCTTTATGCGTCTTCTCCCTAAGCTTAACATTCTGATGCGCAAGCTTCAGTTTGGCTAACGCTTTCTCGCAGCGCGCGCGGGCTTTGGGATCTTTAAATAATTCCTTCTTATAATCCGCGAGGGTGTAATGCGCCTCTTTAAGCGGTTTCATCTTAAGTATGGAAAGCTCTGCCTTGTACGCTTTGCGGATCTCGGGGTCTTTAAGCAGCTCTTTCTTTTTATCTTCGTGCCGGGTGTATTTCTGTTTCATGGGGAAGGCCTCTTTGACTCGGCTACCGGGGAGGGATATCCGTATATACAGATATATGGATATCTACTCCGTCAGCTTAGAATAGAAGGAATTTAAAACTTCAAACGCCGCCGCCAGGTCCGCGGGCAAGCCGCACGCGCCGGCCATCGCCCCGAAGGGCGCCTTCCACGCGGCTGGCGGCCGGGCGAGAGCTGCCGGCAATGGGTGAGTCTTCCGGCGCTTAAAGGTGGCGTCTAGCGCCAGCTGGACCTTGGCGCGATCCATCTTGGCGGAGCCAATTAGCAGAAGCATGTCGATAAGGTCACGGGCGCGGGAGTTGGGCGTCTCGCGCGGCAGGGTGTAGGAGTGAAGCTTTTCCGCGAAGTGCTGCTCCTGCGAAATAGTGGGGAACGCCGCACCGGGTATGCCGGCGAAAGCGAGCCAGTCATGGGCCTGCGTTGTGTCGAACGGTGCAAGCACCACATCGCCGGCGCCGACATCGAGGTGAAAGCGCACGAATGTCCGGCCATCGAGGCGTGCCTCGACAGGGAAACGGGCGCCGCCGTAGGGCGCCGCATCCAGGTCCAGCATGGCTTCGCCGATATTGAATGAAAAGAAATCACCCAGGTCCCGGGCTGCGGACTCCGCGAGCGCTTCGAGGATTAACGTTTTGAGGGGGAGATCTTTCTCTTTGCCCAGGGAATGCCGGAGGGCCAGGTCGATATCCTTGGTTGCGCGGGCTTCTTTCATGCGCAATTCCAGGGCATAGCCGCCTTTGAGGATCCAGGCTGCGTCTTTTCGGGCGAACAGGCGGGCCAGCAGGCGATCAAAAGATACCTCCCGCATAAGACGCTGGAGATTTAATTCTTCGGTTTTAGCTTTTTGTTTAAGCCGGTCTTCTAATGCGCGGCGGAACGCCGTGGGGGTTGCATACTTCTTCGGCTTATCCATTATTGGTCTCCCCTGAGTTGTTCGATCTCTTTCTTTATGGCGGCAGGAATCCGTCCGTTGCGGGCCAGTTCCGTGCGGGTAATAAGCCCGAGCTGGAACGCTTGCTTCACCGCTTGCTGCATGTGATCCATCTGGACCGTGCGGACGACCAGAAGATCAGCGATGGTTTTAAGCGGCCGGGTTACTTTGACACTGAATCTGGTCTCAATATCGTCTTTGTGTACGCTGCCCCGGTGAAGGACCGGGGTTTTAGACAGGGTCTTCCTGCGTTGAAAAGAGCGAGGTACGGTCATGTGTAGTGTGGCCGGATTGATATCCGAAAGATCATAAAGGCTTAGCGCCGTTTCATGCGAATAAACGCCCTGCGGCACGTCGTCGCGGTTACGCGACCATAGCCACCAAAACATGAGGTCCGGCCGTTCCGCCGGCGGAAACTTGGCCAGGCGATAAATACCGCGGCGCTCCCTGATCCAGTTGCCTGTCCGGACATGGTAGCCATGGTTCTTCTGACTGAAACCCGCCGCCGCCGCCTGCTTGGATGTGAAATAACCACCCTGCCCCTCAGCGATTTCGTAAAGGTGCTCAAATGTTTCTTTATGGCTGTGGCGGTTGTTGGACATATACAATACCCTTAATTATTAAGGTTATTGTATCATAAAACAGGGGGAAGTCAAGGCAGGCGGATATCCATATATACAGATATCTAAGACCCTAAAAAACAGGTTAAACTTCTCCTGGCCGCCCCCGCCCTACCCTCCCCCAGTAGCGTGGAAGTGGTACTTTTACGACACTCAGATAATAAAAAGAGAAATCGTCCTACGAGAGGGGGGGAAACCAGACCGGACTTTCGCGACACTGGCGGCGGATCATTAAAATGTGGATATATACAGTTAAAACCGAGAGGGCATTTCTTGGGAAAGAAACGCCCTCTCGGGAACCGCCTACAGAAGGCAGGAGCTATTTATTCTGTTTATTTAGTCTCTCCGCTATCCACACGTGTGCCCGGTGCCCCAGGTAAGCGCCAACCGCGAAGGTCATGGGCGGTAAGACTATCTGGAATATCTTCGGGAGGCACGAATAATTATTGGCACCTAGAATGATTGGAAGCACTATGCCTGCTATCGCACCGATAAAGGCGCCGAATCTCTTTTTCACGTTAGTCTCCTTACTGAATATTGATCAGATTTCGCTTTGTCTTTCACTCCGGGGGACCTGATGTCCCCCGGAGAAGGCCTGACTATCCAAACGTCGGGCCGCAACCACTTTGCTGAGAGCAATACTGTCTCGGGATGCATACCTGTTTGATAACGGACACCGCCTTGCAGATCATATACGATGCTGTACACTCCGGGACAGTCCAGACTTGGCCAACAAAATAGCCAGCCGCACAGACACCTGCCACAACGGTGCAGACATCTTCGATTACGGAGGTATCATAGCAGACATCTTTCCAATCCCAGGCGACGCACGTGCAAGTGCCTTTTGTGGACGGCTGCCTGCAGCGATCAGGAAGTAAATAATCCGAGTCCTCGGACGGATACACGAAGTCGAACTTTTCTTTCAAGGTACCCTGGTCACGCAGACATTCGAAACCCGGGCGGAACTGGGGCCCATACCCATGCGCATTTACATAAGCTATTGCGGAGCCGATGGATTCATCCATAGCCGCTACCGTTCTTGAAGTGAGAACCAGAGTAGCATTCTCTGCGGCACCATTTTTAACGTCCGCGGGCGTCCCTGTGTTTATAAACGAAACCGGAGTCGGCTTCGGTTGTTCACACGCTATATTATCATTTCGGCAGGAATCGGTGTTTTTTATGGTCTCCATAAAATTCCTGGCGCCAATGCCTCTGCCGTCAAAGTCGAAGGGCATCGGCGTTTCACCGGCGTTCGCGAAACCGGCCCCTATGGATACCATCACAGCCGCCGCTATCATTATCTTTTTCATCTGTTTTCTCCGTTCTTCTTAAGATACCGCCGGAAGCCCCCGCCGGTTTTTGCCTACACCCTTGTATAGAGCAATATTTATGCCAAAACCGGGAAATAGGCAAAAGACGCCCTTGGCCGGGGAGTATCTCGTCGGATAAACGGGAGTATCCTATTGTTTTCGGCAGCTTTGCGGAGACACCGAAAATAGCAACAAACGTCTTATCTGGAACTTTATTGGTTCTTTATGGAACCGCTTTTGGTAGAATTCCTATAGGACCGGCGGCATAAGGGGGCTTTTTCATGGACAGACTCGGCATCCTGGTGGTGGACGACGACAAGCTGGCGCGGGATATCATGGGCGACAACCTGGCCGGCCAGGCGGTGGACTTCGCCGCGGACAGAGCCTCGGCCGAGCGCAAGCTGAAGGCCGGGCATTACGACATTTGTTTTATAGACCTGATGCTGGGCCCGGATGACGATTATTCCGGCCTGAAGCTGATCCCGCTGGCCGTGGCGAAAGGCGCATATTCCGTGGTAATGTCGAGCTGCGACACCGAAGAGACCATAAGCAAGGCTTACGCCCTGGGCTGCAAAGAGTTCTACGTGAAGGGCAACGAGGCGGCCAACGTTTCGGCGATCATAGCCCGGTATCTGCAGGGCGGCGCCGGCAAGAAGGTGGATGGAGTTTTCTTAAAAGACTTTATCACCAATGACCCAGAAACGCGGGCCATGGTGGTAGAGGCTTTGAAATACGCGCCTACGAACCTGCCGCTGCTGCTGCTTGGGCCCTCCGGCACCGGCAAGACCACGCTGGCCGAGCTGCTGCACAGACATTCCGGACGGAAGGGCGCTTTTGTGGCCATGAACTGCGCGGCCTACACCGAGGACCTGCTAGAGTCGGAAATATTCGGCTACAAGCGCGGCTCTTTCACCGGCGCCCAGGAGAACCGCAAGGGCAAACTGGCGCAGGCCGACAGGGGGACGCTGTTCCTCGACGAGATAGGGGCCATGAGCCAGGCTATGCAGGTGAAGCTGCTCAAGGCTATAGAAGAAAAATCGTTCTACCCACTCGGGGCGGACAAGCCCGAGTATTCCGACTTCCGCGTGATAAGCGCGACGCTGGAGGACGTGCAGGGGATGCTGGCCCAAGGCAAACTGCGTTTCGATTTTTTCCAGCGGGTGCATGGCATGACGGTGGCGCTCAAACCCCTGGCGCAGAGGAAATGCGACATCTTCCCGCTGATAGGGGCGTTCACGAAACACGCGAAGCGGCTGGCCTTCGAGCCGGCGGCTAAGGAATACCTGCTGGGCCACGCCTGGCCGGGCAATACGCGCGAGCTGAAGCACTTTGTGGACCTGATGGCCGCCGGCGCGGACGGGCAGATCACCCTTGAAATGGTCTCGCGCTATTTAAAACAGACCGCCGCGCCGGCGGCGGTAACTTTCACGCAGGCGCAGTACGACTACGCGCTCAAGCACGGCCTGGCCGGACTGGCCGAGGACCTGAAGGCCGCTATCATCCGGCACAACCTGGCCGAGAACCACGGGAAGAAAGCCGCGGCGCTAAAGCAGCTCGGTATCTCAAAGCGGCTGCTGTATATGGTGGTGGAAGGAAAGACCCGGAAGGGGGAGGAGAACGATTATGCCTGATATGAGCAAGCTACAGCACAACATAAAGTCCATGGCCGTCAGCCTGAAGGAGGCCGCCGAGCAGCTGCCTAGGTGTCCGGACGAAAAGAGACTGGGAAGGGTGGCGCTGATGCGCGAGACCGCGCAGGACATTGCGCGGCTGCTGACCGAGCTGGAGACGGAAATGAAGAACAACGGCGCCGGGCAGCCTTAGGCCGGGCCCTGCCACGGCGATTCTTTACCGATCACTTTAAGCCAGGGCAGGCGGGCGAACCGTTCCGGCGGATGCCCGGTGGCCAGGTAGAGATCTGTAAAACCTTTTTGCCGGAGGTCCGCGGCTATATCCTCGCCCTTTACGTCGCCGCCGAGCTCGGAGTCTATGTAGATGGGCGTGGTTTTAGGGAAAGTCTCGAGGACGGCCAGGAAATCGGCGGGGTTCCGGAAGCCCTTCAACTCTATGCCGGCTTCTTCGGCGGCGGTCTCCCAGGTCATATGCACGAGGGCGCTGTCGTCTATTAAGACCGCTAGCGCCGGCAATGGGGCACCGATCTTGATAGGTACGAAGTCGGACAGGCTTTTGGGAATCATCCTGACGCCGAGCCGGCCGCATTCCGCTATTATGCGGGGTTCTTCGCTGCGGCTGGTGACCAGGATGGTCCGGGCGCAGAGGCCGAGTTCCTCGGCCAGGCTCAGGCCGGTTTCTTTAAATCCCGATAATTCGTAATCGAAAAGGCAGACCGCTTTGCCGGCTTGCCCGGGGTTTTCTTTTACCCAGGCGCGCAACGGCGCCGGTTCGCTGAAATGGTGGTCTTCGATGTTGTGCTCTTTGGTCCGGGCGGATTCGAAGCGGCCGCGCCATATCTGGTGGACGCCGGGGTCGTCGTCGAGGACGACGACAGGCAGGCCGGGGGTGAGTTTTAGCTCGCTCACGAAGTAGGCGGGGGCTGCGGCCTTCGGAAGTTTAATTACAACCGAAGTCCCTTTGCCCGGCGCCGAAGTGATATCGAGGCGGCCGCCCCAGCTCTCGGCCGTGGACCTGGCGTGGAAGAGGCCGAGGCCGGAGCCGCCGGCTTTGCCGTGGGTTTCGCCGCGCCGGCCGAGCTTCGCCAGGATCTCGGGGGGTATGCCTTTGCCGTTGTCGGAGACGGTCAGAATAATATTTTCAGTCTCATGGCTGAGGTCCACGTCCACCGCGCCTTTGTCGCCGAGGGCCTCGACGGCGTTGTTGACCAGGTTGGAGATCATGCGGCGGAATTCGACTGGCTGCAGCCTGGCGAACAGGCCGTAAGATTCGCGGGTTAATTTAAAATCGATGCTGACGCCGGGCTTTGATTCGAACGAGAGGCGCTTCTCCGTAACTACGGGATCGATAAGGCTTGAGAGCAGGTGCACGCCCGGGGGCTCGCCGGCGGCCATGCTGCCGGAGGCCGCGGTGGACGCGGGGCCCGGCTGCTGGCGGTTCTTTTCGAGAAGACTGTTTGCCACGTCGCGGATGCGGTTGAGGGAATGGCGCACTATGACGCGCTGTTTCTCCGGGAGCTGTTCCATGTGCTTGAGCGCGGCGTCCAAGGCGACGAGCGGGGAGCGGATG